>NZ_JBHFQG010000045.1:0-23222 GCF_041949975.1 Alteribacillus sp. JSM 102045
GCTAATTTGCGTTTCACTCGAATGTCGGTGAGAGGCAAAGAAAAAGTAGAAAATGAGTTAGGGTTTGCATTTATGGCGGTGAACTTGAGAAAGTATACCGCCTCCACACATCATGGACCCCTGAATAATAACCAAAAAAGATTCCGATTATTAAAAAACGATAATCGGAATCTTTTTTTACTATTTCGGGCTAGTTATGTCCCAGCCCCTTTTTTATTGTTTAGGAAATTATATTTTTCGAAATGTGGATAACTATCTCCCTACTGTTTGATTAGCGTCTAGCTTCAGCGCCCAGCCTCTCGGAGGCCCAAGACGGTTTAAGGAACTTTTGCTAGAAACGCGAACATCGTGTTCGAAACGCAAAAGTCAGCACATCCTGTGGAAGTAAGAGCGCCTTTCATGACTGGAGAACATTTACCTATCGAGGCTGAACAGGGCGCTTGCGCTTTTGTTTCTTCTAATAAACAGGTATGACAGCTAAAAGTAAACATATGCTGGTTTTAAGAGTTATAAATTTTGATATGTTTAAATTCGACAAAAATACTCTCATTTCTTTATAATGTTTCATATAATGCTATTAATACTCAATAAATTAAATGAAATGAAATTTTCTCTTTATATCTATTGATATTTACCTATATCTTTGTGTTATAATCGATTTGTAAAAAATACAATGAATGTTTATCAAGGAGGTTTTGAAATGACGAGAGTAAATATGGATAAAAAAACTGTTAGTTGGATTAAAAAAAACGGAGGAATTGTAACACTAAATCCATTTTATCCATTTAATCAAAGCAAGCAGCGTGGTCCGGTAGATGTTATGCTTACGTTTGAAAAGCCGGAAAGCGATAACAACTTTTATGTCGTGCTCCATGAAGGGATAGAAGTGCATATTCACAACCATCTTCAAATCAAGAACCAACTAAGAATCCGTATCAGCGGGTTTGGACCATTTCAGCATCTTAGGTGCAGCGGTATAAAACATTTTCGAAAAAACACTGTTGTGTAAGTTTTCAGAAAAGAAGGGAATTTTATGAGGACAAAGTAAAATAAAACAATAAATAATACAGGGAGGTTTCTACAATATGAGTCCTCCAAATCCGAGATTGTTAGCCATTAGTATGGAAATAACAATCTCTTTTTGTTTTGTTTTCCATTTTGCGCTTAAGTCTTTTCCTTTGCTCCATATTTCTATAAAATAAAAGAAAGCGAACGTATGATTCATTTTCTGGAATACGGATTAGACATCCAAGCGGAGGAGATAAAATGGGGGCTACTTTTTACATAGGAAGAACAGGAACAGGGAAAACCCATGTAATGAGGGAAAAAATAAAAGAAAATCTTATTAATCAACCTGAAAAAGGACCTGCTCTTATTTATTTGGTACCTGATCAAATGACATTTCAGGCAGAGTATGATCTTTTACAAAGAACAGAAACTGGTATGACAAGAGGGCAGGTATTGAGCTTTTCACGAATGGCATGGCGGGTGTTGAAGGAAACTGGAGGAATTACTAAAACTTACTTACAGCAAACAGGCATACATATGCTGCTGCGGAAAGTGATTGAAGAACAGAAAGATGAACTTCGTTTATATAAAAAGGCAGCGGACAAGAGCGGTTTTGTTGAGCATATGGAACAATTAGTGACGGAATTTAAACGTCAGGTGATTTCACCCGAGCTCCTTGAACAAAAATATTTAGAATTAGAAGCAGATCTAGATACTTCAGCGGAAAACATGGTTCTAACTGATAAACTCCATGACATTGTGATGATATGGAAAAAAGTAGAGCTGATCCTGGGAGATCGTTATGCAGGAGCAGAAGATTATTTACGACTTTTAGCAGAAAAAGCACAAAACTCCTCTTTTTTAGAAGGAGCAGAGGTTTATGTGGACGGCTTTCATTCTTTTACACCTCAAGAGCTTCATGTGTTAGAAGCCCTTATGAAAAATGCAGCACATATGACATTCGCTTTGACTTTAGATAAACCTTATGACGAGGAGCCTCCTCATATATTGGATTTATTTCAACAGACCGGTGCGACCTATCAAAAATTAAAAGCCCTGTGCCAAATAACGGACTGTAATGTGGGAGAAACCGTTATTTTTCAAGAACAGAAAAAATATAAAACGTTAAATTTACAGCATCTTGAAAAACAATTTGAAAAACGTCCTATCACTCCATGTGCAGCCGATAACAGCATTCTACTCAGATCTGCCGTAAACAGAAGAGCAGAGATTGAAGCAGCAGCAAGAGAAATTATAAAACTTGTACAGGAAAAAGGCTATCGTTATAAAGATATTGCAGTCATTACAAGAAACATGGAAGATTACGCAGAAATGCTCAGTGCTTCGTTCCATGACTACAATATTCCTTTATTTACTGATCAAAGACGTCCTATGCTGAACCACCCTGTCATTGAGTGTATACGTTCCTCATTAGAAACAATCTCTGAGAATTGGAGATACGAACCGTTATTTAGGTCCTTGAAAACAGATATGTTTTTTTCTATCGAAGAAGACTGGGATCAGGAACGAGAACACGTTGATACACTGGAAAACTACGTACTTGCTTATGGTATTAAAGAAAAACATTGGAAACAAAAAGAACCATGGGGGTATGCTAGTCAAAGAACCTCAGCTGATTCGGGGAATCACCGCAGAAAACAAGATATCGAACATGAACGTATTATAAATCTTCTGCGGGAGAAGTTCTCTTCTGCTCTCTTACATTTTGAAAAGCGTATAAAAAAGTGCCGTTCTCTAAAAGAATTTACTGTTACATTATATGAATTTTTAGAGGAACTGTGTATTCCGCAGAAAATTGAGAAGTTAAGAGACAAATCTAAGGATGCTGGTGACCTGGCCAAAGCCAGGGAACATGAACAGGTATGGGGAGCGGTGATTGATTTATTGGAGCAGATGGTAGAAATGGCTGGTGAGGAAGAAGTGACCTTTTCTTCTTTCCAAAAAATAATAGAAGCTGGATTGGAGTCTATGAGTTTTAGTGTCGTACCACCCGCTGTTGATCAGGTAACTGCTGCAGATATGGAGCGTTCCCGTCTGACTAATATTAAAGCAGCATTTTTACTTGGGGCAAACGAAGGCATTTTGCCTGCTTCTTATGAAGAAGAAGGGATATTGGATGATGATGAGAGACAATGGTTTGAAAAACAGGGAATGGAGCTTGCAGATGATTCAGCTCATAAGCTTCTTAACGAACAGTTTCTGATTTACCGAGCATTAAGTCTGCCAGAAGAAAAACTATATATAAGCTATCCATTGGCTGATGAAGAAGGAAAAACATTGCAGCCTTCTATCGTGATAAATCAAATAAAAGAAATGTTTCCTGATATAGAAGACAAGCTTCTATTCAATGAGCCGAATGAATTTACAGAAGAACAACAGGAAGAGTTCATTGGACCTCACCGCAAAACTTTATCGTTTTTAACCTATCAGCTTCAATTATGGAAAAAAGGTTATCCTATTTCTTCTATATGGTGGGATGTTTATAACTGGTCCATAAAAGGGGACCAGTTCGGATTGGCTCCTGCTGTATTAAATAGTTTGTTTTATACGAATAACCCTGTACATTTATCAGCTGATACAAGTAAAAATTTGTACGGAGAAAAATTAAAAGCGAGCGTTTCAAGGATGGAACAATTTGAATCCTGTGCATTTTCACAATTTGTATCCTACGGTCTCGGTTTAAAAGAGCGTGATGTCTATAAATTAGAAGCTCCTGATATTGGCCAGCTGTTTCATGCAGCTTTAAAAGATTTAACAGAAGAGATTAGAAGTCAAGGGAAAGAATGGGGATCTCTGTCTTCTCAAGAATGCCGTCAAATAGCAAAAAAATGTGTTAAGAAATTGGTCCCTAAAATTCAACGTGAAATTTTACTAAGCACTCACAAATACAAATATTTACAAAGAAAATTAGAAGATACTGTCAGCCGTGCTTCGGAAATGCTTAGTAAACAAGCTAAAGCTTCTGGTTTTTCCCCATATGGATTAGAACTCGGGTTTGGGCCTGAAGAAGATCTTCCTCCTTTAAATTTCACATTGCCAGATGGTACGAAAATGGAAGTAGCAGGCAGGATTGACAGGGTAGATACAGCCAATGGAGCTAATGGAATTTTTGTTAGAATAATAGATTACAAATCCAGTGTAAAGGATATTAAGCTTGCTGATGTCTACTTCGGTTTAGCCCTTCAAATGCTTGTTTATCTTGATGTAGTTTTGTCATTTTCAGAAGAGTGGATTGGGAGTAAAGCAAAACCAGCAGGGGTGTTATATTTTCATGTTCATAATCCGTTTATTCAAGCCAAACAAGGTATGTCTGATGAAGAATTGGAAAATGAATTTCTCAAGCGCTTTAAAATGAAAGGACTCTTAATGGCTGAAGAAGAAGCTGTCCGATTGATGGATCAATCACTTACGACAGGTCATTCTCAAATTGTTCCTGCAGCTATTAAAAAAGATGGATCATTTTATACCAGCTCTTCGGTACTGCCAACAGAAAATTATGAAGCACTCAGGCAGTATATTCGTAAAAAACTTCAAGATATTGGCCACTACATCATACGTGGAAATACAGATATAAAACCATTTAAAAACCAGCAGAATACTGCATGTTCATTTTGTTCTTACAAAGCTGTTTGTCAATTCGACACATCCTTTGAAGCGAATGATTATCGAATCCTATCTAAAGACAAAAAAGAAATACATTCTCATTTATTTGATAATGAAAATATGAAGGGGCATGAATAAATGTTAATGAATTGGAAACCAAAACCAGAAGGAGCATTGTGGACTGAAGATCAATGGGAAGCTATCACTGGAACCGGCAGCAACCTCCTTGTATCTGCTGCTGCCGGCAGTGGGAAAACAGCAGTTCTCGTTGAACGCATTATTAATAAAATTACCGATGAAGAACAGCCTTCAGATGTAGACAGGCTGTTAATTGTAACATTTACAAACGCCGCTGCTGCAGAAATGAAAAATCGAATTGCAGAAGCATTAGAACGAGAAATAAATAAAAATCCAGGTTCCCTTCACTTGCGCCGACAGCTGGTATTATTAAATAGAGCGCAAATCTCTACTCTCCATTCCTTTTGTATGAGTTTAATACGAAAATATTATTACAAAGTAAACATCGATCCTCAATTTCGTATTTTAGATGAAATTGAAGGAGAGTTAATGAGAGAAGAAATATTAGATGAGGTGTTTGAAGAGCAATACAGTCAAGAAAATAATGATGCCTTTCTTGATGCAGCGGATCGGTTCAGCGGTGACAAATCAGACGAAGGTTTCCGGGATGTTGTTCGAAGTTTATACCGGTTTTCAAGAGCGCACCCGGACTCGAATGATTGGCTCAAAAAAATGGCTTTTTATTATGAGTTAACCGAAGAACAGAACCTAGAAGACTTAGTATGGGTCAAAGAAATTTGGAGAGATGTGAAGGCGCGAGTTTCTTCTTCTCTTGAATCTTTGCAAAAAGCAAAATCATTATGTCAACTAGAAAACGGCCCTGCTCCTTATTTGGAAACTCTTGTTGAAGATGAACAATTGCTGAACAACTTACAGGAGGCTGAGCATTGGGAGCAGTTGTATAAATCTTTCAGAGAAGTTTCTTTTAAACGATTAAAAACGATTAAAAAAAGCGAAGATGTAGATGAAACTTTAAAAACTCAAGTGAAGGATATTCGCGATAAAGTAAAAAAAGAAATGAATGATATAAAAACTGAGGCTTTTGAGCAGCCTCCCCACAGTTTACTAGAAGATATTAAGGATATGGCTGCCCCTGTCCAGACCCTTATTTCAACGGTCATTTTATTTTCAGATAAGTATCAGTCCGTAAAAGAAGAAAAAGGTTTGGTCGATTTTTCTGACCTTGAACATATTTGCCTGAACATTTTACGAGAAGATGATTCTGAGGCAGTACATGAATGCCGCTATCGTTTTGAAGAGGTATTAGTAGATGAATACCAGGATACCAACCACACACAGGAAGCGATTCTTCAAACCATTTCAAATGGATATAATCTCTTCTTGGTGGGTGATGTGAAACAAAGTGTATACCGCTTTCGTTTGGCAGAGCCTGGCCTCTTTTTAGAAAAATATAAACATTTTAATCGAAACGAAGGGAATCCAGGGTGGAAAATAAATCTAGACCAAAATTTTAGAAGCCGAAAAGAAGTGTTAAGTGCTGCTAACTTTATTTTTAAGCAGCTTATGGACGAAAAAGCTGGTGAAGTGAAGTATGATGAAGCTGCTGAATTAAAGGCAGGAAATAAAGACTATCCGGAAGTCGGAAGCAGAGACCCAGAGCTTGCAATTATTAATAAGGGAGACCCTTTAACAGAATCAACTGACCAGGGTACAGATGAAACAGAAGAAGATACGGAAACTGCTCAGTTAGAAGCAAGGTGGATGGCCGGAAAGATTAAACAACTAGTTAAAGAAAAATATCAAATTTTGGATAAAGAAACAAAACAGATGCGAAATATCACATACCGCGATATTGTTATTTTGATGCGTTCAATGCCTTGGGCTTCTACAATAATGGAAGAATTTAAGAAAGAAGGTCTGCCTGTTTACGCTGAGCTTAGCGGAGGTTATTTTCAAGCAGTAGAAATTAATATTATGCTTTCTTTATTACAAGTTATTGATAATCCAAACCAAGATATTCCTTTAGCTTCTGTTTTACGCTCACCTATTGTCGGAATGAACGAGGAAGAGCTAGCACAAGTGCGTTTGATGAATAAAAAGAGTACTTTTTTTGAAGCTGTAAAAGAAACGGTAAAAGCAGGCCCGGATTCGATTTGGAAAGAAAAAACACTATTATTTTATGAAAAGCTTATTGTGTGGAGAGAGCGAGCTCGCAGCGAGTCATTATCTGAATTTATTTGGGACTTGCTGCAGGAGACGGGTTACTATGATTTCGCAGGAGGACTACCTGGAGGAAAGCAAAGGCAAGCTAATTTATTGGCATTATATGATAGAGCCAGGTCCTATGAAAAAACTTCATTTCGAGGTCTTTTCCGTTTTTTGCGATTTATTGAGCGAATACAGGAAAGAGGCGACGACTTAGGAACTGCAAGAGCGTTAGGTGAACAGGAAGATGTGATTCGGTTAATGACCATTCATAAAAGCAAGGGTTTAGAGTTTCCGGTCGTATTTATTGCAGGATTAAATAAACAGTTTAATTTTCAGGACCTGCACCGCAGCGTACTTCTCCATAAAGAACTAGGAATTGGAGCAAAATGGATTGATCCTGACCAAAGAGTGCTTAAAGAATCTATTCCTCAACTGGCCATAAAAAAAAGAATACACCGAGAGAGTACAGCAGAAGAAATGAGAGTTCTTTATGTTGCTATGACCCGAGCAAAAGAAAAGCTATTTTTGGTTGCCACGTTAAACAAAGCAGAAAAAACATTGGAGAATTGGTTAGAGTATTCCCAGCATAGAAAGTGGCTTCTTCCAGAAGTGGATAGGTTAAAAGCGAAATCATATGCTGATTGGATTGGGCCCGCAGTGTTTCGTCATCATTCTGCGAAGGCCTGGCATACAGAGGATAGAAGTGCCCGTAATCGAGAGGTGTACGATTATCCTTCTGAATGGAAGATAACGTTTGTTGAACACTCTGAATTAAAAGAAGCAGAAGAAGACGCTCAAACAGTGAATGCAAAAATGGAACAAGCTTTAAAAGCGAAGCAGCCAGTTCAGATTGACAGCGGGCGTTCTGAATTTATTGAAAAAAAGTTGAGCTGGAGCTATCCTTATCAAGCTTCTGTTAAACAACGTTCAAAACAGACTGTTAGTGAATATAAAAGGGAATTTCAAGATGAATACAGCGAGCCGGCTTTTCAAGCAGGATTTCATTCTGAATATGCAGAAAGACCTCTTTTTATGCAGCAAAAAAACAGCAAGCCGGCAGAAAGAGGGACAGCGATTCACACGGTAATGGAGCATGTTCCCCTTGATATTCCTCTGTCAAAAGAAAGATTGCAGGATTTTATTAAAGAACTAGTCGAAAAAGAGTTATTAAATGAAGAGCAGGCAGCTATGGTAGAAGCCAAAGAAATTCTCTCCTTTTTTTTCTCGCCTCTTGGAGTACGAATGAAAGAATCCCCGCAGGTTTTTCGGGAGATACCGTTAAGTTATGGAATGAAAGTTAATACACAAGAAGATTTGATATTAATCCAGGGGGCAGTGGATTGTGTTTTTCGGGACAAAAATGGGAGACTGGTTTTAATTGATTATAAAACTGATGCTTACGAAAGCAGATTCCCTGGGAATACCACCCGTGCGGCAGTAATGATGAAAGAAAGGTATCAATCGCAAATTGATCTGTATAGAGAAGCCCTTTCATCTATTTGGCAAGAAGAAATTAAAGAAGCTTATCTTTATGCCTTTGACGGTAATAAGGTAATAGATATGATGAATTAGGAGAGGTTTTATGAGAATGCTTCATACAGCGGATTGGCATTTAGGAAGAACGCTCGAAGGACGAAGCAGGCTGCCTGAACATATCGCGTTTTTTGAGGAACTTGAAACCATTATAAAAGATGAGAAGATAGATGTGTTGTTAATGGCAGGAGATGTGTTTGATTCGGTGAACCCTCCTGCTGCAGCCGAAGAGTTATTTTATGATACGATAGCAAGCTTAAGTAAAAAGTATAATATACCCATTATTATTATTGCAGGAAATCATGACCATCCTGAAAGATTGGCAGCAGCACGAAAAATGGCTAGAAATCAGGGAATATATATTTTGGGTTATCCAGGGAAAGAGTCTTTAACGGTTCCAGTAAAAGAAGAAGTTCTCCAAATAGGGGCGCTTCCCTATCCTTCTGAATCACGAATGCAAGCTGTATTTACGAGGTCAAGTGAAGAGCAGTCTTTACGTAACGCCTATAACGATCAAATTAAAAACATATTTAAGCAGCTGACACATTCGTTTAAGAAAGAACATGTTTGTATCGCAATGAGCCATATTTTCGTAGCAGGCGGAGCTTCAAGCGACTCAGAAAGGCCGATAGAAGTGGGGGGGGCTTATACCGTCTCCCCTTATTCTTTACCTGACAATGTCCAATATACGGCTTTAGGCCATCTGCACCGTCCGCAAAATATTCATCAAGCGAAGGGGATGGCAAGGTATAGTGGTTCACCTTTAGCTTTCAGCTTTTCTGAAACAGGTTATTCTAAATCAGTAACCATTGTTGATATAAAAGCTCAGCATACTCCGAGCATAAAAGAAATTCCTTTATCCTGTGGAAAGCCTTTAGTGAAGTGGGAAGCTAAAAATGGAATAGAAGAAGTTCACCAGTGGATCAATGAAAAGAAGGATTACAATGCATGGGTTGAACTGAACCTGCATATTACCGAAACACCTTCTATGGAGGAGATACATCATCTGCGCAAGGCCCACGAAGGGATTGTGAACATTTATCCGGTTTTCCCGGATATGGACAATGATATTGCTTTAGAAAAAAGAAAGGAACTTCCTATAGATGAGTTATTTAAAAAATTTTATGAAAGACAAACAGGCGGAGCAATGGCTGATGAAAAACTAGTTCAATTGTTTATGGAACTGGCTGAAGGAGAAGGTGGATAAGGAATGCGCCCTGTTGAAATTACTATTAAAGGATTGCACAGTTTTAGGGAAAAACAAACAGTAGACTTCTCTTCCTTATGTGAAGGAGGAGTGTTTGGTATTTTTGGTCCGACAGGCAGCGGAAAATCGTCATTATTAGATGCGATGACGTTAGCTTTATATGGAAAAGTGGAACGGGCCTTGAATAATACACAAGGTATTATTAATCAAGCAGAAAATTCGTTATCGGTTTCTTTTACCTTTGAGCTTGGCCATAAAGGGAATTCTTCTACATACTTGGTAGAGCGAAAGTTTATACGCACTAATGAATTTAATGTAAAAACTTCCGTCTGCCGCTTGCTTGATATTACAAAAGAACCTTCTGTTATAGCTGATAAAACAAACGATGTGAACAAACAAATTGAAAGCATGCTTGGGCTCGCTATTGAAGATTTTACAAGAGCCGTAGTGCTTCCTCAGGGGAAGTTTTCAGAGTTTCTTAAGCTTCGCGGCAACGAAAGAAGAAAGATGCTGCAGCGCTTATTCCATTTAGAAAAATATGGAGATGAACTTATAAAAAAAATAAAGTCACAGCTTCAGCACGTTATGCATGAAAAGGAAAAAGCCGAAGCAGAGCAGCTAGGGCTTGGAGAAGCTTCTAAAGAAGCAATCAAGAAAGCTGAGGAACAATTTCATTATTGGGAGAAAGAGCTTAAAAAAACGCTGATTACAAAAGAGCAGACAGAAGAAAAATGGGAAGAAATCAAACAATTAAGGGCTTGGCAAAATGAATTAGAGAAAGCAGAACAACACCTTAAAGATCTAGAAAAGCAAAAAGATCAAATAGAAACGTTTAAAAATTATATAGAGGAATCAAGTGAAGCAGAGTCGCTTTTTCCATTTGCCGAGGCCTGTCTCCTAGCGGAAAATGAATACAATAAATGGTCGAAGAGAGCTAAAGAAGCAGCAGATGCATTTGCGGATTTAACCGCTAAAAAAGAAGACATGGATTCTAAATGGGAGCATTTTCAAACAGAAAAGGTTAAAAAGGACAAGGAACTTGCTTCCTTTCAGCAATCGATCGATAAAGCAGAAGAAGTAGAAAAAGAAATTGCACAAATTACGAAAGAGAAGCATGATGCAGACACTAATTTACAATCCCTGACCAAAGAACTCGAAACGCAACAAAAAGAAGCAGATAAAATTAATGCAAACTTAATTAAATACACGGAGGCAGTCAATAAACTTCAGGAACAACAGACGGAATTATTTATAAGTTGGGAAGAAAAGAATAAAGTCTTCAAAGCAGCAACGGAAAAGCAGCATATTCAACATATTCACGAAAACTTAGAAAGCTTAAAAAAAGAAGAGCTTCAAAGAAAAAAACAAACAGATAAAGCGTATGATGAAAAAGTAAAAGCAGAACATCACCTTCATAAGTCACAAGAAACATTAAACACCAGATTTTCTCAAGTTTTATATTGGTACAACAAAACTGCTGAAGACAAAGGCTGGATAGAGGAATATATTTATAATCTGCAAAAGTATTTAAAAGAACAAACAGATAAAGAAAATGAATTAAAAGTCAGGGAAATGACTTCTCATCTTGTTTCTCAATTGAAAGATGGTGAGCCATGTCCGGTATGCGGATCTTTTGATCATCCGAAACCAGCAGTTCTACAAGGGACTGTTGAAAATACAAAAGAACGTTTCAGGGAACGAGAAAAAGTTGAAAAGTGGATCAGCACTCTGCAACACTATCAATTAACTATGAATCAGCGTGAATGGAAATTACAGCAGCTGTCCTCATCAATAATAGGTAATATACAGGAAGAAACAGGAGCTTCTCTTGCACAAGAAGAGGAAGAAAATAAAATAACTTTTAATAAAGATAAGGAATGGGATAAAAAGTTACAGCGAAAGCTTGCTCAGTGGGATAGAGAAGAGGAAACCCTATCTCATCTGCAAAAGAGTATAGAAAATGAATTAAACCGATTTCTTGAAGCGAAAGAAAAAAAGAAGCAGCAGGAGTTTGAATATAAGAGTGAAAGTAAGATATACAAAGAGTCGGTAGATAAAAGGATCGCTGTAGAAAATGAATGGAATAAAGCCCTGCAATTATGGGAAGAAAATTATCCTTTTTATTCTTTCAAAGTATTAGATGAAAGATATGAAACCTTTCAACGCAACGAAGAAAAATTAGATCATTTGCAAAATAGGATAGAAGACGGCAAAAAGTATATTGAAAAATTACAAGCTGCCTATAATGATCTGTTAAACAAAACACATGCTTTAGAAGTTAAACAGACACAAGCTAAAACACAAGTGGAGCAATTGTGTTCTTTTATTAAAGATAAAAAAACACAGTTAGAAGCAATATTACAAGGCAGGGACTTAAAGTCGCTGAACAAATTTGTAAATAATGAAACAGAGAATTGGGAGAATGAAGAAGAAAAATTTAAAACTGGACTAGAAAAATTACGAACAGAAAAATATCAAAAAGAGCGAGAGAAAGCAATTGCTGACCATTCTTACAAAGAGTCGGTTACACGTTTAAAAAAATCACAAATGGATTGGGATAAAAAAACAGAAAGCAGCAAGAAGCAGTTATCGCCTTCAGAGGTAAAGCAGCGGATATTAAATGAAGAACAAAAGGAATTCTATCTAAAAGAAATTGATAAATTTGAACAAGAAAAAGAAAAATGGAAAAGAACGAAGCAAGAACTTTTACACAAATTATCTAATCGTTATATCACCGATTCAGAGTGGGAAAACTGGAAACAAACTTGGTACGCTATAAATACGCAATTAGATGAAATAAGAGAAAATAGAGGTGCTGCTTTTAAAAGCCTAGAAGAAATAAAACAGAAACACGAACGATATCAAGAACTTGAACAGAAAAGAAAAAAATGGCAAGAAAAAGAAAATTATTATAAACAATTAGATGCTGTGTTTCGCGGCAAAGGATTTGTAGAATTTTTAGCCGAAGAGCAGTTAAACCAGGTAAGCCGTCTGGCTTCAGAACGTTTGCATAGTTTAACAAATGGACGTTACGCTATTGAAGTTGATTCGAATGGCGGCTTTATTATAAGAGATGATGCAAACGGAGGAATAAAAAGGCCGGTTAGCACATTGTCAGGAGGAGAAACCTTTTTAACAAGCCTTGCTTTGGCTTTAGCATTATCAGCTTCTATTCAATTAAAAGGTCAATATCCTTTAGAATTTTTCTTTTTGGATGAGGGATTTGGTACACTGGATCAAGAGTTACTGGAAACAGTAATGAATGCTTTGGAAAAATTACAAACGAATTATTTATCTGTTGGTATTATTAGCCATGTCCCACAACTACAGGAAAGACTTCCAAGAAAGTTATTTGTAAAGCCGGCAGAGCCAGGAGGAGCCGGCAGCAGGGTATACATGAAAGGAATGTAAGAAATTTAGATATAAAGAAGAAAGTTTCAAATAATAATGTTATGTAAACTGTATACTAATAAAAAAAACAAGCCCCCTGTCTCTCATGGGGGCTTGTTTTTTATTAGTTATTATTTAAAACATGAGAATGGTCAGCTGAAATAATTAAACGCTCGTCATTTTCGATAATATTTTCTTTTGCTTTTGTATCTTTAGTCAGCTGTCTAAAAATTCTTTTCTTATGAACGCTCTCCGTTAATCCTTGAACTGGACGGGGCTGCGCTTCAAAAACTCGGAAAGGAAGCATTTCTAACATCGCAGTTCCATCTTCTTTTAATTTATAATTAGCTATGACACTATCTCTAGTTCTTGTCCATCCTTGATCAAAAATAAAATTACCAAGAGAATACATAATAATAGTATCATTATAGACATCGACTGATTGGAGAACATGCGGATGGTGTCCGATTATGATGTCTGCACCTGCATCTGCAATAGCACGTGAAAGTTCTGTTTGACGGGTAGTAGGGGAGCTGTCATATTCTTGCCCGCTGTGTAAATGAACTAATACTAAATCTGCATTTTCCTTAGCATCCTGGATAACTGGTATAAAATCATCAGGATCTGATGTTAGGATTCCAGGTGAATTAGGCCCACCACTTTCCATCTCAGCGTAAGTGATATCATTTATTCCTATAGTAGCCACATCGAGGCCATTATAATTTTCAATTGGATAATTAGTTTTTATTTCTCTTTCGTTTACACCAGCTCCTGTTGAAGCAATGGAAGTGTTATTAAATGCATCAAGCGTAGCTTCTAATCCGTCTCCTTTATAATCCATCATATGATTATTGGCGAGGTTAACAGTAGAAAAATTCAATTGTTCTAAAGCTCCTAATGACCTTTCCTTAGAAGATAAATGAATCGTTTTATTAGCTTTTTCAAACTCATCTTCCTTATTAATAATAGGATGTTCAAAATTACCTGTAGTGTAATCACTAGAACTAAATATATTTTCTGCATAAGAGAAGAGGAAAGAGTAGCCATGACGTTTGGTTATTTCTTCGACATGCCGTCCCATCATGATATCACCCACCATAGAAGCAGAAAATACAGTGTTATTTTCTTCAGCACCAGTGCTTTCTTCTACCGCTTCCGGCTCAGACCACCGAATGAGTGTTATTAATAATATGCATACTAATAAAGCTATCCAAGCTTGATGAAATCCTTTTTTCTTTTCTCTTTTAGTGATTGCTAAAATCTTTTCTTTAAAAGTTAAGTCTTTATGTTTCGTCATATGGAAACCCCTAAATTAAATAATATAACGTAATAATACCAAACGTAACGGCTGTAAGAACCAATGTACTAGTAAACGTTGGGATAACACCTTGTTTTTGCATTGTATTCGCTATAAGTCCTGGTACGATAACGCCTAATCCGCGAAACTCATATATTTCAAAGGGGAGTACGGGATAAAAATAATCAAACAGAAGTTTTAATACAATACCTGTACATAGCATAGCTGCAAATTTTCTTCTCCCGTAAAGCACCATAAATTTGGATAGGCCAAAGGTTACAATCAAATAGGTTACCAAGCTTATGATAAAAATAGTTAATAGAAATACAGGCTGATCAAAAACGAGTGCCAAGTAGCCGGGAACAATTAATCCGGCAGGCATTATACCCGTTTTCTCAGCATAAATTAAACTAAGCACCACGCCTATAACTAAGGCGATATATAAATCTGTTCCAAACAATTACATTGCCTCCTCATCAACTTTGCTATCCATGATATTAGGTGAAGATTGAAGAGCATTCATAAATGCTTCTCCGGCACCATGGATATTCCCTACTCCGAATATAGTAGAATGTTTTGCTTCATCTCTTACTCTGTTCAGCACAGCCTCGGGTTTTTTCCCTTCTAAATTAATGACTGTTTCAAAAGGAAGATTGCCTTTTTCGTACTCTGTTAAAACGTGCTGGACATTTTTACCTATCAGTATCAATTTTTTTCCGTGAAGATGAGGAAGCACGTTTTCACTGAAGTCTATTGTGCGGTCCACTCTGTCTTCTCTGCAGTTCATGATGACGATAGGATGCTGAGTTATAAATTCTGAAGTTTTAATCCTCTCCCATATGGAAAGAGTGGAATAAGCATCATTAGCAGCAAAGCCATTGATAAAATAAGAGGATTTTTGGGCTCCATCTTTGAACTCAGTAATACGCAGAGCACCAGGGTCCGGATTAGCATTCAACATTCCTCTTAGAGCTGTTTCTTTATCAATATTTAAGCTTTCAGCCACAGCCAGAGCAATAGCTGCATTCTCCGGGAAGATCATATAATCAAATTTGTGAATAAAACCATCGGGCAGCTTAGCGGTGTCTGCACAGATAACTTTTGTGTTGCGTTTTTTAGCTATATCATAAAAGTAAGAGTAAAAAGGACCATCTGTAGTTATCAATGTGCCATTATACGGAATGGTAGAAGTAAATCCTTCAGCCACATGCTGAAGAGTAGGCCCCATAACATCCATATGGTCTTCATATACATTTAAAATGACACCGATATTTGCTTGCAGGAATTGATTCTGCAGGACTTCTTGATATTCTGGATTAATGGCCATACATTCACTTACAAATGCTTCTGCACCTTGAGAGGACACTTTTTGTAAAATCGTTTTTTGTTCCTTAATGTTAGGACCTTCAGGTTTTCTTTCAATAGGTTCTTCTTGTCTTTTCCAATCAATCAGCCGTGCCGATGTACCGGTTGTTTTACCAAATGTTTTGTATCCTGCTTCTGTGAGAACGCCAGTGATTAAACGGGTAACAGTTGACTTTCCACGTATCCCATTGACATTCACTCGAATAGGAATGGTATTAATTTCTGCCTGGTGTTTTTGTTTTTCGCGATAGCCGATACAACATAAAATGGCGCATGCTGTTATTATGAGAAGCATGGCTTGTCCTCCTACTTAGCATGTATTCTTAATAAAGACGTACGTTGTTGAAAGATATCGATATTTGTCGAATGCACTTTAAACGTACCTTACCTTAACTTACTGTGCAAAAAAGGGGGCGTCCTTTAATCCCTATTAAGACGGACGCCATATCTGCTTAAAAGTTACATTTTAATCCGATAAAAAGCTTTCTTCTTCACTTTCAAAATATGAATCAATTGCTTCTGTTTCCTGCGGACTTAGGCCTTCGTCATGTTTAAAAAAATACATAAACAACACAAGTCCAAATAAAAATATATAAGGAAATAAAGTTTTTAATTTAATCATATACAACACACTCACAATTATTAATTGATATCGAAAGCACCATCTCTTCTTTTATCAGCAATACCTGTCATCTCCAGTTTGTTGTAATCTTTTACTAACGCTGATACGTTTCCGAAGTAAGTGCTTATCTCTTCCACTTGATAATCATATCCGTAGCTCTCTAATTCTGCAATAAGACTCTGGTCCTCAATAAGTGTTTCATCATCTTCTAGGTGAATTAAATCTTTCTCAGGGTGGAAACGGCCGGCATTAACAGTATCTTGGTGACTTTCTTCCAGATATGCCTGTCTTATCAAAAACTGGGAAAGTACACTAGGTATTCGGTTTCCTCCGGGGGTGCCGATTCCCATGATCACTTCGGAAGTCTCATTTTTAATTATACTCGGCGCAATAAAGCTTCGAGGACGTTTGCCAACTTCAATAAAATTAGGAGATTCAGGATCGACACTGAAATTGGAGAGGTTGCTGTTCATCCACATCCCATCCACCATATTTCCTGATCCAAAGAAGTTACCTAAAGTATTGGTAGCAGAAACTGTTCTCCCCTCTTTATCCATAATGACAAAATGAGTCGTACTAGTGTGCTCCTGCATAGAATCATCGTTTTGAAATTCTAATGAAAGCTCATCGCTTATTCGGCTTTCGACAACATTATTTGCGCGTTCCCTGATAAACTGATCACTAGTCAAATTTTCAAGGTTTACGTCTTCAAAATTTGGATCACCAATGGTATTCAGCCTTTGAAAGTAAGCTTCTCTGGTTATTTCACTCATTAAATGAATATATTGAGGGTAACTGTTATTTAAATAATCTCTTACATTTAACTCCTCAGCCATACCTAGCATTTGAATAAATGTAGCACCAGATAAAGGAGGGGGAGCTGAATAAACAGTATGCCCTTCGAATGAGCCTTTCGCCGTTTCTTTTTCTTCTACTGTATACTGAGCTAAATCATTGTTGTCTATATGAGGAATCTGCTGAGCTAAGCTGTTTGAAACATTCCCTTTATAAAAGTCATTTAAACCGTTATTTTGTAAATTCTTCAAGGTTTCAGCTAAATCTTCTTGAACAAGCGTTTCTCCTTCTGCAATGGCTTCTCCGTTTGGATAGAATTGCGGCACTTCTTCTGTGTTAATACGATAGGCTGCGTTTTTCAAACGATAATGTAAATCTGAGTTTACCTTAAAGCCGTTTTCGGCATAATAAATTGCAGGTTCAAGCAAATCTTCAATCGGTAATTCACCATGCTTCTCATGAATCGTCTGCATCCCTTTTACAAATCCAGGAATTGCAATTTGGTCGCTTGGATTTTGGTTTGGAGCTATTTCACGGTAATCATATGCTACAGGATCTTCTTGAGGTGAGGGCATATAAAGCATAGCCCCGCCTCCTCCTAATCCAGAGCCATATGGTTCCGTCACAGCTAAAGTAAAGGAAACAGCTACAGCAGCATCAATGGCATTGCCGCCTTTTTCCATTATTTCCATGCCGGTTTCAATAGCATAGTCATTAGAGGAACTAACGCCGTATCCTTCAAACTCTTCAAGAGATACGTTTTCGGTTTCATCTTCATTATCAGTTGAATCATCTTCTGATTGATTGTTTGACACAAAAAAATAGATAGCAAATCCTAATATTATAACTAGTGCTAATACGTTAGTAATGGTTTTTGTAGACAAAATATTTCGCGCTCCTTTCAAAAGACGACAGCCCTCTCACTTTGTATATCCTATCAGTAACAAACTTAAAATGCTATTTATGTCGATAAGAATTGATAATCTTTGATAATATTTTAGATTTCTTTCTATTTTATTCTAAAAAGCGTACACTAAAAATGTAGTATGATAGAAGCTGGGTGAAGAAAAATGGAAGAATTTGTTTTGGCAAGCGGCTTATCTGCATTCGCTACCGGATTGGGTGCAATTCCCGCTATATTACTAAGAAATACAACTCACCGGGGAAAAGATATGCTGCTTGCTTTTAGTGCCGGAATGATGATGGCTGCTTCTATGTTTGAACTTATTCCTGAAAGCTTAAATCTTGGGGGATATGAAGCAGCACTTATTGGTATATTACTTGGAATGCTGGTTTTGACGCTTTTAGAGCAAAATATTCCTCACGAGCATATAGAACGAACAAATAATAACGAACGAATCGATATTAAAATGATCGATCGAAAAGCTTTATTAATAATAGCTGCGATTACACTTCATAATATCCCTGAAGGGTTATCAGTCGGGGTCAGTTACAACAGCGGAATAGAAGGTCTTGGGTTATTAATTGCTCTGGCTATTGGGGTACAGAATGCCCCAGAAGGCTTTATTATCGCTTTTTTTCTAATTGAGCAAGGAGTAAAAAAAAGCAATGCTTTCCTAATTGCATTGGCTACTGGCTTTATGGAATGGATAGCAGCATTTATAGGTTTTTGGCTGACTTCAGCTGTAAGTCAATTAGTTCCAATAGGTTTAGCTTTTGCGGCTGGATCTATGCTTTATATTATATATAAAGAATTGATTCCGGAAAGTCATGGAGATGGATATGCCTTAAGTGCAACCTATTCATTTACGGGCGGCATACTATTAATGGTCGCTATGACATGGTTTTTTTAACAATGGGCTCTCAAAAATACCCATTTTACGGATAACGAGGTGAGAGCACGGTGGACAGCAACAAGCTAGAAAAAAGACTTGCTGTATTAAGCATAATTATTGGAATAATATTATTCCTTTCTTTAATTCGGCAGCTTATAACCTTTTTTTAAAAATACACCGATTACGACTAATCATTCTAAAAATCATATTTGAAAATATAAATGATAATGACGCTGACAACCGGGGTTAAAAGATGCTTGACAATGCGGGCACGAGTAATTGCACTGCATGTAACCATTTACAGTTAATGTATTTTTGCATGCTCCGCAAAGAATAGCTTTTTTGTTAAAATACATTTGCGGCCATTGTAAAGCTCTGTGATCGCAGAGTTCTTCATGGCATTTGCAGCAGCAGTAATATTCCCCGCAGCAAAAGAATTTAATAGCAATGATGTCTTCTTCTTTACTGTAATGTTTACAGCGGGTTTGTTTATCCGGCTGTATTCCTTTTACCACGATGTTTCCTATATTTACATTCATAATAACCCTCTTTTTATGAAAAGATAAAATGTGTTACGGCTATTATAACAAGAAATGAAGGGAAATCATGTTTTATTTTCATACAAAGAGGGTAAACAGAACTGTCCTATCATTTAGAAAACTAAATATTTCTGTCAACGAATGTTCATTGACTGTATAATATGGAAGGAGTATGATTAAAATAAATAAAGCTAATTTGTGACAAAAGTTAGAATTTTCGTTCAATTAATCGACAGAAAGCTGCTTTTGTGTTACATTAAACTTATGCATTAATGTTCAGAATTTTCTACATTACATGAAGGAGATGGTTCATGACACGGTGTAGAGTATTATTTAAGGAGGAGATCATATGCCTGTTAAAGAAAACCAAGAAACACTTGTGAGGACAAAAGCGAGAGAGCTCTGCAGCGCAATGGAATTGAGGGGTTGGGCAAGTACAAAATTCGTACCGACTCCGCCATATGGATATACGCTGGTGAGTATGACGGGATGTCGTGCGTGGTTTGGCAAACGGTGGGGCATGATATGCGATGATATGGATGATCATCTTAAGCTTGTGTTAGATATTCCTAAAGGAAGAACTTCCGTTGAAGAAACAGCTGAACGATTAGATCTTCCATTAGTGAATGGAAACGAAGGGAAAAGCGGAGTTGAGATGATTGATAACCGGGATCGTAATACGATAGTTATTTATTTATATACCGATGAGTTAAAAAATATTGCTTTCCGGAATAGTGAAGTAATGGAGTTCGTTAGTAATGTTAGACGTTGGTCCTGCCTGTAAATGGATAGTGAAGAACCACACAGGGCGTCACCCTTCTCGGGTGCGCTTATTTTTTGTCTCCAAATAGAGATTGATCAATAATTGTCTCTTTTTTCTTTTTAAAGGATTTTCTTTCGTGTATTATTTTTATTATTACTTCTTTATAGTTTGGAGGACTTCAAATCGTGTTACATGAAAAAACAGTTATTATAACGGGAGCAAGCAGCGGTATAGGTGAAGCGGCAGCGCAAAGGCTGGCAAAGGAAGGAGCTAATGTTGTTCTTGCTGCTAGAAGATTGGACATGCTAAATAAATTGAATTCACAATTGAACGAATATCAAGGAAAAGTACTTATTCGACAAACTGATGTAACTTCCTTAGAGCAAATGAATCAGCTTGCAACTGAAACTATTAATGAGTTTGGAAAAATAGATATCATGTTTAATAATGCTGGGGTAATGCCTTTATCTTATATGAAAAACATCAAAGTGAATGAATGGAATAATATGATCGACGTTAATATTAAAGGAGTGTTGAATGGGTTTGCTGCGGTAAGTCCTCACATGCTTGAAAGAAATGAAGGGCATATTATAACTACTTCCTCTGATGCTGCTCACAAAGTTTTTGCTGGATCTGCTGTTTACAGTGCTACAAAGCATGCAGTAGCTGCTATCATGAAAGGTTTAAAACTTGAAATGGCTCATACAAACTTAAGGTTTACCTCTATTTCTCCAGGGGCCGTTGCAACGGAGCTGACAAATTCTATAACGGATGAAGAGTTTTTACATGACATGGAAGAACAGGGGATGCCTTTTGCTCCAATGAAAAGTGAAAACATTGCTGATGCTGTATATTATGCAATTACACAGCCTCAAAATGTAGACGTCAATGAAATACTGATCCGTCCTGTTCATCAAGATGGCTGAAGCTGACATCATTGCATTTGTATCATGATTGCGTTTACATTACAATGAAAGAAAAGAAGATAAAGGGGTATTACTGAAAGGGGAGGAAAACGTTGGCGAGCATTTTAATGGTTGTCACCAATGCTGGCAAATTATCGCATGGAAGGGAGACGGGAGTGTGGTTGTCTGAATTTACAGAACCTTATCTTTCTTTTATCCATGCTGGGCATGAGGTGACTGTTGCGAGCCCAAAGGGGGGAGAAGCTCCAGTAGACCCCCAAAGTAAAGGAGAGGTATTGATAAATGAGTTGGAAAAAGGAGCCAGTGTACTAAAAGACACTGTTTCTCTTGATGATTTAGAAAGCACTGATTTTGATGGAATTTTTCTTTCGGGCGGTCATGGAACGATGTTTGACTTTCCTGGATGTGAACGCCTTCAATACATATTAAAAGAAATGGCAGCAGACAACAAAGTAATTGGAGCAGTATGTCATGGTTCTGCAGGCTTCACTCAATTAATGTTATCGGATGGCACTCCATTTTTAGAGGGAAAGCGATTAACAGCTTTTACAAACAAAGAAGAAAAAGAAATAAAGTTAGATAAAGATATGCCGTTTTTATTAGAGTCAAAAGTGAGAGAATTAGGTGCTACCTTTGTGTCTGCTCCTATTTTCACGGAAAACGTGGAAATCAACGGGAAATTTGTCACTGGTCAAAATCCTCAATCAAGTTTGCGAACGGCTCGAATGTTTTTAAATGTTATGGAAGAACAGGAGAGTGTGTAAATGAATGAAGGAAAAGCCTATCAAATTTTGCAGCGCGTCTATACAGATGAACTCATGCAGCAAGAAAAGCGAAGAATCTTGCGCCTTTTGTACCGGCATATTAAAGGACATTTAGAGGTATTATATATAAAAAATCATATTCACCCCGAGGTGGAAAAACGCTTAGATCGTTTTAAAGAATTCGCATATATGCCTGGTGATAATATTTTAAAATCTATGCAATATGTTTTTAATGTTGCACGCGGAGAAAAAGTTTCTAATAAGGATGAGGCTCGGTTTCATGTGCAACGAATTTATAGAATTTTGTTTCAGCCTGCTGGAAGAAAATGTCCGGTCATCCCTGAGGATTTTTGGAGAAGTCCATTAGGAGCAGCTTGTCTGATCACTGAAAATGGGGTAGAAACGGTTTTTGATCTGCTGCAAGAAGTGGAAGAAGCTGAAAAAGAATAAATAACTATAGTAATTCTTCATGAAACTTAAATAAAAGTATAGGAAACTTTCCCTATAAATGTTACAATGTTTTAAAGCTGAAAATCAGACAAAAATTGAAAGACGGGGTGTGGAATGAAAGCGTATCGTCGTAAATATTACTATTTAGGATCAAACCAGAAAACTATGGAACCTATGAGTATGGATCGAATTAGACAAGCGGGCTTTGATGTAACTGTGGTTAGAGACGATCTGCCTTACATGATCAGTTTTTGTCGGGAATGGCGCACATTTTTCGAGAAGAAAGCTAAACATGTTCATCCGCTTTATCGTCCATATATAGAAGAAGCTTCTTCCTTTTTTGATGAGCAGGTAGAACAAATGACGCTCTGTACCGCCCCGCATCATGATACAAATACGTATATTCTCCCATTTACTGATTTAGTTTCGGCATTGATGCTTGCTTATGATGCTTTTGACAGAGTGCTTGATGCATATCAAAGTATGCCTGCCCATTTTGAAACGGCTTTAAAATACTACAGACAATTCACTGTGAAATCTGACACAGATAAATCTCAATTTATATTAAACCATTTGCCAGACCTTAGATTGAGTGTGGAATAAAACTCCGAAATAAGAATTCGGGGTTTTTTATTTGTTTAGGAAATTACACTAGCGTTGCATAAAAATTTTATACACTTGTAAACCAATACAAATATACCATTTATTGACATTTATCAGTTGTTCGGAATACTCTGATTTTTATATTCCATATTACAGAAGAAAAAAGGACAATAGGGCTATAAAGGTAGTCCAACATCCATTTTTTTACAAGTGGTTATTATATTATTGGATCGTAGGTAAGATCATCCAAATGTGCAACATTCCCTGATTCATATTGTGCTAGAGTTTCTGCG
>NZ_JBHFQG010000046.1:0-23125 GCF_041949975.1 Alteribacillus sp. JSM 102045
GAACACTCTACGCGCGCCGAAAAACGGACGTGGAGAGTGTATTTGGTCATGTCAAACAAAACCTCGGGTACCAGCGATTCCTCCTGCGAGGGCTGGAAAAAGTCCACGTGGAGTTCGGCTGGGTAGCTCTTAGAGCAACAAAAACGAAAAATGGATCATATACTTGTAACGAACAAAAACGGAAAAACCCCTCTGGCATGGTTAAAAGAGATTCCGGGTCAATCTTCTCCTGAAACGTTTTTAAGAGTAATTGATCGACTAGAATACATTCGAGATTTCGATTTATCCATTGATACCACAGGTATTCATCCCAATCGTCTGCGACAATTATCGAGACTAGGAGCAAGATATGAACCTTATGCCTTCCGTCGATTTGAAGATACTAAAAAATATAGTATCCTTGTGGCTTATCTTTTGGATCTAAGGCATGATTTAATTGATCAAGCGATTGAAATACACGATCGACAAATCATGAATCTTCAGTCTAAAGGGGGAAAAGCGCAAGAGGAATTACAAAAACAAAATGGAAAACAACTTAATGAAAAGGTCATCCATTTTGTTGACATAGGTGCTGCATTAATTAAAGCACGTAAAAAAGGACTCGATCCCTTTGCAGCCTTAGAAGAAGTAATGCCTTGGGAAAAAATTGTTAAATCTGTAGAAGAAGCAAAAGATTTATCAAGACCTATTAATTATGACTACCTTGATTTGTTAGAAAAACGATTTTTTTATTTACGTAAATATACTCCTACTTTACTTAAAGTTTTGAATTTCCGTTCTACGAAATCGGCCGATACTATACATAACATGAACGAGTCGGGCAAACGAAAGGTACCTGAAGGTGCCCCATTAAGTTTTGTTTCAAACCGATGGCAAAAACACGTATACAATGAAGATGGAAATATTAATCGCCACTATTATGAAATGGCTGTCTTAACTGAGTTGAGAAATTATATTCGTTCAGGTGATGTATCCGTTGTTGGCAGCTGTCAACATAAAGATTTTGATGATTACCTGGTGTCATATACAGATTGAAAAAGTCTTAATCCTAATGAAATCAATCTTGCTGTTCCTTTGTCTGTTGAGGAGTATTTAGATGAGAGAGAAAACAGTAGTGATCTTGAAGGTGTTCATATTGAAAAGGGAAAGTTATATGTTCAGAGGCTAGAAAAGGATGTTCCAGAAGAAGCAAGGACGTACAGCTTATCTTTGTACGGAATGCTTCCACGAATTAAACTCACTGATCTCCTTTTAGAAGTAGCAAATGGACAGGTTTTGACGAACAATTCACTCATGCCTCCACTGGAAAGCCTCCAAGTCAAGAGGAAAAAAGTATCTTGATGGCTACCATAATTGCCATGGATACGAATATCGGTTTGACGAAAATGGCTGAGGCTACACCTGGTATTTCCTATCGTCAAATGGCCAATGTAGCACAGTGGAGAATGTATGAAGATGCCATGAAATCGGGCCCAGGCAACATTAGTTAATTTTCATCATCATAGAGAACTCGCTTCTTATTGGGGTGACGGAAGTACCTCTTCTTCAGATGGAATGCGAGTTCAAGTTGGTGTTTCGTCTTTACATGCAGAATCAAATCCTCATTATGGAACAGGGAAAGGGGCTTTTATATGGAATGATTGATTTTTTGGCAAAAAGTGTTCAATCTTATTGAGCAATAATTGACTATTTTAGTTTAGCAGTTACAGAATTAATCAAACGTTTGTTTAAAGGTTAAGTGATTCGCTTTGATCATAAAGATACGCATAAAAATAAACTAGTTTATATACTAATTTTATGAGAATAAATAACGTGTAAACTAGTTTAACAACTAGTTTATTTTAGCTTTACTCTTTACTTTAGTTTTATAACAAAGAATGCTATCTTCCATAGTCTTTCATACCTAACCCCTTCTGTCACTACTTTTCTGTCATTTACTCCTGCTCAAATTATACTCATTTTCTAGACATGAAATTTATAAGGGACTGTTTAGTCGTCCTTCGAAAAAGTACCACTAAAATCCGCTTGATGATAAGAAATATCTAGAGTATGAAGAAAATTTTTTCACCAAGAAGGAGTTGCAGCTGTTCCTTGACACGATCAAAGGTGATTTTATGACTCACACTTCGTTTACTAGCTTTTACAGGAGCGCGTGGAATTTGTTAATAAAACTATCAGCTTCAAAAAGATTCTAACTCATACTAACGGCAAAAAGCAGGTTCTAACCTCAAAAAGAAGCTCGATCACGGCGTATAATTAGTGTTGATGATAAAAAACCCTCCAAGTATTAACAAAATGGCGTACAGAGCAAATACAAAGGTATAGTAAACTTTCCTTCTGTTTCAATGAAGATAAAAATCATCCTGTTCTTTACGATGTGCAACCATCGACTATTGCAGCTTAAATCACTTAAACGATAAACTTCTGCAAATTTATAAAAATTACCCTAATCTTCCACAGATAAATGTCCATGGTTTCCGACATACTCATGCCAGCTTATTGCTTGAAGCTGGAGCAAAAGTCAAGTTAGGTTAGGTCATAAGGATATTCAAACCGCCGCTATGGATATCTATACCCATGTTAGCAATATGTTCAATAATTACATGAGTTTTTAATGAAGAGCCGGGAGGAAATTCCTTTCTACTTCAAAACTTTTGGAGTACAACGGTATTCATTCCACATAATAAGCATGAAAAAACCCTCTCTGCTACATGAGAGCAAAGAGGGCATAACTCTTGGTATAAAGGCGTAATTAACGCTTGGAGAACTGAGGAGCACGGCGAGCTGCTTTAAGACCGTATTTCTTACGCTCTTTCATGCGGGCATCGCGAGTGAGGTATCCAGCGTTCTTAAGCGGCTTACGGAAATCAGGATCCACTTCAAGAAGAGCACGGGCTACACCATGACGGATAGCACCTGCTTGTCCTGTAAATCCTCCACCATTTACGTTTACTTTTACATCATACTGACCTTCTGTGCCTGTTTCTGCAAGAGGCTGCTTAACAACAAGCTTTAGTGTTTCAAGGTCAAAATATTCATCAATGTCGCGATTATTAATCGTGATACTGCCGTCGCCAGGGACAACAAATACACGGGCAACAGAGTTCTTACGACGTCCAGTACCGTAATATTGCACTTGTGCCAAAATAATACCCTCCCTTTAATTTAGCCGCGAAGTTCGTACTTCTCAGGCTGTTGTGCTTGATGATTGTGTTCTGGTCCTGCATATACATGAAGCTTTTTCGCTTGCTTGCGTCCAAGTGGTCCTTTAGGAAGCATACCTTTAATTGCAAGCTCAAGCATTCTTTCCGGCTTTCTCGCACGCATTTCGGATGCGCGAGTTTCCTTCAAACCACCAGGATACTGGCTGTGACTGTAATACATTTTGTCACGAAGCTTCTTTCCGGTAAGTTCAATCTTTTCTGCATTGATAATGATCACATTATCTCCAGTATCTATATGCGGTGTATATTGAGGCTTATTTTTACCGCGAAGAATAGAAGCTACTTCACTGGCTAGACGTCCCAAGGTCTGCCCTTGAGCGTCAACTACATACCACTTGCGCTCTACTTCGCCGGTCTTAGCCATATATGTCGTACGCATTCATTGTCCCTCCTAAATCACTTTTCATACATTTATTTTCACATGTCAATTACGTTCATCATTTCCGATCCCGGGGCTGTGGGACGTGAAATGCCATATAACATCATATAACACAATAAAGCGAATGTCAATGCTTTGCTACACCAGGTAACGTTGTTTTTTTAATAAAATCATAAAACAGGAGTTTAATTGCTTACGTTCCTTAAACCCTGGTAATCTTCATAATATACTTCCCATAAATATAATCCATGGCCAGGTGCTGTTTTTCCAGCTGCACTTCGCTTTTTTGCTTCAATAACCTCAGGAATGTCTTCCGCTTTTCTCAATCCCTTGCCTACTTCAAGCAACGTTCCTACCATAATGCGGACCATGTTATAAAGAAATCCATTCCCCCGAAAAATGAATTGCAGTTCATCCCCATTTTCCAGTACTTCTGCTCTGTGAACCGTCCTTACCATATTCACTACATCAGTTCCAGAAGCACAAAAAGATGAGAAATCATGAGTCCCTTTAAGATAAGCTGCAGCTTTTTTTATTTCATCCACTTCTATCGGATAAGGGTAAAAAAAAGTATGATTTCTCCTAAATATATCTTTTTCTCGTTTAGGAAGAACCCGATAACGGTATTCTTTTTCTACAGCATCAAAACGTGCATGAAAATCGAAATTAGTATAACTGGCGTCTTTAATTAGTATATCTTCCGGTAAATGGCTGTTGATTGCTTTAGACCATTTTTCGGCGGGTATAGATAATGAAGTATCAAAATGAATAACTTGGGCAATTGCATGAACGAAAGCATCTGTTCTCCCTGAAGCAGTTACTCTTGTTTCTTGACCCTTATGAATTTTAGTTAAGGCCGTTTCTATTTCTTCCTGGACAGTCCGTGCTTGCGGCTGTTTTTGCCATCCTGAAAAAAATGTACCTTCATAACTAACCACAGCTTTTACTCTTTGCATCGATTTTATCTCTCCTTAACCCCTGAAAAAAAGCAAAAAGATCCCAAACACAACCACAGCTGTACAAGCTGCACTGTCGCGAAATGACCAGGTTAATTGACGGAGCTTTGTTCTGCCCTTTCCTCCGTTATAGCCGCGTGCTTCCATGGCGAAAGCAAGATCTTCTGCTCGCTTAAATGCGCGGACAAATAAAGGTACCAGTAACGCCACAAAGGCTTGAGACCGCTCTTTGAACGTGCCTTTATTAAAATCTGCACCTCTTGCTGATTGAGCTTTTACAATTTTTTCTGTTTCCTGCAGCAAAGTAGGAATAAAACGTATAGCAATTGACATCATTAAAGCTATTTCATGAGCTGGTACTCTAATACGCCTTAAAGGTGTAAACAACTGTTCAAGGGCATCTGTTAAATCAATAGGACTGGTTGTCAATGTCAAAAGAGAGGTAATAAATACGAGTAAAAGCAGCCTGAAGGCTATAAACAGCCCCTGTTCCACTCCACCTTTATATAAAGTGAAAACCCCTGTAGAAATAAGAATTTCTCCTTCTTTCGTAAAAAAAGCATGGAGAAAAAAAGTAAATATAATTAATATAAATATGGGGAACAACCCTTTGCGAATATATCGAAACGGTATACCAGACAAAGAATATATAATAAATGCTCCAGCCCATAACAAACCATATCCAGTCCATGTGTTCATCATAAAAATAATAAAAATAAATAAAAAAACAGTTACCAATTTTGCCCTGGCGTCCATTCTATGTAAAAAAGAACGGCCAGGTAAATATTGACCAATTATCACATGTTCAAACATGCTTTTTACTCCTTCTTAAGCTGCATCATTAGTTCGTCCGCAGCTTCCTCTGGGGTTAAAGACCATTCTGAAAATGAAACCCCTGATTCTTCTTCTAGGTATTTTAATACTTTTACACCTTCAGGAACATCTAAATTCATATCTTTTAACTCTTTTTCTCGTTTATATATATTTTCTGGAGATCCTTCCATTGCTATTTTACCGTCATCCATAACAACCACTTGTTCAGCTAAGCTAGATACTTCTTCCATTTGATGAGTAATCATAATGGTCGTTGTTTTCTTTTGACGGTGCCACTCTTTAAACAAGGATAGAATTTCTTCTTGCCCTTTTGGGTCAAGACCCGCTGTAGGTTCATCCAGAATTAGTATTTCTGGATCCATTGCAAGCACACCGGCGATAGCTACTCTTCTCATTTGACCTCCACTTAAATCAAAAGGAGAACGATCGAGAAACGATTCATTTAACCCTACAAGTTCCAGCAGTTCTGGAAGATCTTTTTTCTTACTTTCCAGGTTCATTCCAACATTTTTTGGTCCAAAAAGTAAATCTTTTTCTACCGTGTCTTCAAATAATTGATGTTCCGGATATTGAAAGACAATCCCTGCTTTTTTTCGTAAGGACTTTAAATGCTTTCTTTTTGTATGTGGTTCAATAACCTGATCACCAATTATTATCCGGCCATTAGTAGGTTTTATAAGTCCGTTAATATGCTGAACTAAAGTGGACTTACCCGAGCCTGTCCTTCCAATTACAGCCGAGAAAGACCTTTCCGGAAATGAAACAGAAACGTCTTTTAATGCATAGGTTTCAAAAGGTGTTTTTTCCATATAAACATGTGTTACCTGTTCAAATACGATCTTCATCCTTTATATTCTCCTAATAAATGCTTCTAGTGAGGACGTGGCTATATCTCGGCTCCGCAATGCTTCTAACAATTCAAAACCGTAGGGAAGAGGAATATTTTTATTTTTGAGCCACTTTAATTGGGATATCAGCTGGTCAGATCTGACATTCAATGCAATTCTTCCTTCTTCCATATACCATATTCGGTCAGCAAACATCGCTTCATGAAGATGATGAGTCACTGAAACGATAGTCACCTTTTGCGTTTTATGAAGACTTTCAACAGTTCCCATGACTTCTTGTCTTCCTTTAGGATCTAGCATAGAAGTAGCTTCATCCAATACCATAATTTTAGGATGTAGCGCAAGTACTCCAGCAATTGCAACTCGTTGCTTCTGGCCGCCCGACAGACGGTGAGGCTCTGATTCTAAAATATTTTCGACCCCGGTTTGCTGCGCTGCCTGATCTATTCTATATACCATCTCTTCACGGTCCACCCCGGCATTCTCCATTCCAAATGCTATATCATCCCTTACCGTAGGAGCAACAAACTGATGATCTGGATTTTGAAACACCATTCCAACATGTTTGCGGATTGCTGACAGATTTTCCTGTCTCTTTGTAGATTGACCCTCTATAAGTACTTCACCGTGAGATGGAATATATAATCCATTAAATAGCCTGGACAGTGTAGATTTCCCCGAACCGTTTGGACCGATAACAGCTATCCATTCTCCCTGTTGAACCCCGGCATTTAATTGTTGTAATACCCAGGGACCCTCTTCGTCATATCGAAAGAAGACATCTTGCAAGCATACGGCTCCCATCACTGTCACCCGCTTCCATATAATCCGCACTATTGTCAACAAAATCATTATATTAGGTTAACAAATAGAACACAAGCCCTCTATATCTGCTTATCCAGAAACAATAGCATATTGAACACAGAGCTTCTCGACATGTATGCTTTTACTTTTTAAAACGCAATCCTGCAGCTTTCTGATACGAGATCATCCCGGTACGTAACAGTCAATAAATAGGTTTTCCTTTGTTATAAAAAAAGGGCACAGACGTTATAACCTGAATAGGTTCAGTCCTGCCCTTACAGATGATTAAATTATAGGTGGTTTTTAAGAAAGAAAGTGGAAACGAAACGTCTGGGCAGTATGCCCTCTGCCCGTAAAGCAATTCGTTTAAAAACCCATCATTGACTGTTATAAGAAAACAGCCCTCGTACCAATCGTACGGAACCAGCTGCTTAACCTGCAGTCCGCAAGCCATAACCAACATAGAAGCCCTGTTTATACAAACTCAATGATGGCCATTTCCGCAGCATCCCCACGGCGAGGACCTACTTTTAAAACGCGAGTATATCCGCCTTGTCGTTCTTCATAACGAGGCGCAATCTCGTCAAACAGCTTTTGCACTGCATCTTTTCCATTTTCCTCATCTGCTGTTTCTTTGCGAATGAATTGAGCAGCTTGGCGGCGTGCATGTAGATCTCCACGCTTCCCAAGTGTTACCATCTTTTCGATGATAGGACGCAATTCTTTAGCTTTTGCTTGAGTAGTTTCAATACGCTCATTGATGATAAGATCTGTCGCAAGGTCACAGAATAGTGCTTTGCGTGCAGAACTATCACGTCCAAGCTTTGCGTATGCAGACATGTATATTCCCCTCCTTTTCCGAGACACTATTGATATAGTTCTTTGATTTTATTCTTCCTTGCGAAGCCCCAAGCCAAGTTCGCCTAGTTTCTCTTGAACTTCTTCTAGAGACTTTCGGCCAAGGTTTCGGACTTTCATCATATCTTCTTCCGATTTTTGCGTCAGTTCCTGCACAGTATTAATACCGGCCCGTTTTAAACAGTTGTAAGAACGAACAGAAAGATCAAGCTCCTCAATAGTCATTTCAAGTACTTTTTCTTTCTGGTCCTCTTCTTTTTCAACCATAATTTCGGCATTTTGTGCTTGATCCGTGAGCCCGATAAATATATTAAGATGCTCATTCATGATTTTTGCACCAAGTGAAACTGCTTCCTCAGGGCGGATGCTTCCATCTGTCCAAACATCAAGCGTCAGCTTGTCATAGTTTGTAATTTGACCAACACGGGTATTTTCAACTTGATAGTTAACCCGGGCTACTGGTGTATAGATAGAGTCAATAGGGAGCACCCCAATAGGCAGATCTTCGCTGTTATTTCCTTCAGCAGGAACATAGCCGCGTCCACGCTGGGCTGTTAAACGCATATGAAAGTTTGCACCTTCTGTAAGCGTAGCGATGTGCAAATCCGGATTAAGAATATCTACGTCACTATCGTGCGTAATTTCTTTAGCGGTGACAACGCCTTCGCCCTGTGCATCAATCTCAAGCACTTTTTCTTCATCGGAGTATATCTTCAGGGCAAGCTTTTTCAAATTCAAAACGATAGTAGTGACATCCTCCACAACCCCTTCAATGGTTGAAAACTCATGAAGCACTCCATCGATTTGAATTGTCGTAACAGCAGCTCCTGGAAGGGAGGATAATAGGATACGACGCAAGGAATTTCCTAAAGTTGTACCGTAACCACGTTCTAACGGCTCTACGACAAACTTGCCGTATTTAGCATCTTCGCTTACTTCAACCGTTTCGATATTAGGCTTTTCGATTTCGATCATTCTTTAAAATACCCTCCTTCAAAACGTCCAAACTCCGGCAGAAGGCTATCCCCGTCTATCCGGAATTTTGCATTAGGCAGTCCCGATCACATTACTAGCCTTACTCGTCAACAATGCGTAAGGGGTTCCGTCCTATGCTTAGCCTTACCCATTATTGACAGTTCAGGAAAAACTATACTTCTGCGGGTTAAACTCTGCGACGTTTCGGTGGGCGGCAGCCATTATGAGGTACCGGAGTCACATCGCGGATGACACTAACATCTAGTCCTGTAGCTTGCAAAGAACGAATAGCAGCTTCACGGCCGGCTCCAGGTCCTTTAACAGCTACTTCAACTATTTTCAAGCCATGCTCCATTGCTGCCTTCGATGCTGTCTCTGCAGCCATTTGAGCAGCAAAAGGAGTGGATTTACGGGAACCTTTAAATCCGAGGGCGCCTGCACTTGCCCAAGAAAGAGCATTCCCCTGTGTGTCTGTAATCGTCACGATAGTGTTGTTAAAAGTAGAACGGATATGGGCAATTCCTGATTCTATATTTTTACGCTGACGACGTTTACGAGTATTTGTTTTAGCTTTTGCCATGGTCCATTTACCTCCTTTACTTTATTATTTTTTCTTGTTTGCTACTGTTCGACGAGGGCCTTTTCTAGTACGAGAATTGTTCTTCGTGTTCTGACCACGGACTGGGAGCCCGCGACGATGACGAAGACCACGGTAGCTTCCAATTTCAATCAAACGTTTGATGTTTAGTGATTTTTCGCGGCGAAGGTCCCCTTCAACCGTATGATTTTCTACGGCAGTACGGATTTGAGCTAGTTCTTCTTCAGTTAAATCACGAACCCGTGTATTTTGATCTACACCAGCGTCCTTGAGGATTTCAAGAGCAAGAGATTTACCAATACCGTACACATACGTAAGGGATATTGCGATTCGCTTATCGCGAGGAATATCAATACCTGCTATACGTGCCATTAATCGACACCTCCTTTAATATTATCCTTGTTTTTGTTTATGCTTTGGATTTGAGCAAATAACCATTACCGTTCCTTTACGGCGAATGACTTTGCATTTTTCACATATTGGTTTGACAGATGGTCTCACCTTCATGTCCATTTACCTCCTTAACTGCGCGGAGTACATGCGAGAGTAAACGTAGTTCGGACTCATATCCAGTCTTTTATGACTGCATTTTATTTATAGCGGTACGTAATCCGTCCGCGGGATAAGTCATATGGCGAAATTTCCACAGTCACTTTGTCCCCAGGAAGAATTCGAATGAAGTGCATACGAATTTTCCCAGATACATGAGCTAGAATTTTATGCCCATTATCAAGCTCCACTCGAAACATGGCGTTCGGAAGGGGTTCGATAACTGTTCCTTCCATTTCAATAACATCATCTTTGGCCATGAATTTACTCTCCTTCCTTCAGTAATTCTGGCTGCTCTTTCAAAAAGTAAAGCAGAGCATACCTTAATTTTGCATTGGTTACACGTCCGGTTTCTTCAATACTTCGTCTGACCTCATTGGAGAGATGCGAATAGATTTCTACATGGTTAATGTTTTTCTTTTTAGCACGATCGAATTTTCGTTTTTCTCCATCAGCTAAGAGGAGAAAACGATCATTCAAAACTCCAATGACTACCGCAAAGTTGCCGGCTTCCCGTCCTCTTACAATACGGACCACTTGACCGACTTCGGGCGGCGATTCAGAATCTTTCATCCAGTCATCACCTTTATTCAGGCTTTCGTCAGTATTTCATAGCCTGTAGTGGTTATTGCAATCGTGTGTTCAAAATGAGCACAGTTCTTGCCATCAGTTGTGACCACTGTCCAGTTATCTGAGAGCGTATGAACATACCGCTCTCCAGCATTGACCATCGGTTCCACAGCCAATACCATTCCCGGCTTTAACCTTGGACCCTTACCCGGGGGGCCAAAATGCGGAATCTGCGGGTCTTCATGCAATTCCTGCCCTACTCCATGCCCTACGTATTCGCGTACAATAGAATAACCATTTGTTTCTACGTAAGTTTGAATAGCATGAGAAATGTTTGATAAGCGTTCCTTGGGTTTTGCTTCTTTCAACCCTTTATACAAAGAGTTTTCAGTCACATCAAGCAAGCGCTCATCTTCCCTGGATATACTCCCTACCGGATACGTCCAGGCAGAATCTCCGTGATAACCATTATACTTGGCCCCGACATCAATTGAAATAATGTCGCCCTCTTTTAAAACCCGGTCACCCGGAATTCCATGTACCAACTCTTCATTTACTGAAGCGCAAATGCTGCCAGTAAATCCACCGTAGCCTTTAAATGATGGGATTGCCCCATGTTGACGGATCGACTTATCCGCAATATTATCCAACTCTTTTGTAGTGATACCTGGTTGAATGTGCTTTTGCAGCTCTTGATGCGTTACCGCAACAATTCTACCTGCTTCCCGCATTATATCGAGTTCTCGATCCGTTTTACAAATAATCATGCATGAAGTCCTTTCAGCAGTTCTTCAATGTCCTCAAATACCTTATTAATATCCTGATCTCCATCAATATTACGAAGATACCCTTTTTCTTCATAAAAATCAATCAGAGGCTGCTGTTGTTCAATATTTACATCCAGACGTTTTTTGACAGTTTCTGGCTTATCGTCGTCTCTCTGGACGAGTTCACTGCCATCCACGTCGCAAATTCCTTCCACTTTCGGGGGATTATATTTAACATGGTACGTTCTACCTGATGTTGGAGAAATACGACGGCCGGTTAGCCGTTCTTCAAGATCTTCTCTTGAAACATCGATGTTAATAACGTAATCCAGGCTTTTGTCTAAAGAAGAAAGAATGTCTTCGAGTGCTTCTGCCTGAGCGACAGTACGCGGAAATCCATCTAGAAGAAAACCTGCTTTGCAATCATCTTTCCCAAGTCTTTCCTTTACGATACCTACAGTAACTTTATCAGGCACTAGTTCACCGGCATCCATATAAGATTTTGCTTCTTTGCCTAGTGGTGTTTCTTCTTTAATGGCTGCGCGAAACATGTCACCTGTAGAAATATGCGGAATTTCATACTTCTGTACAATTTTTTCGGCTTGTGTGCCTTTTCCAGCACCAGGAAGCCCCATTAATATCAAATTCATGATATCTCCTCCATCAATCCGATTTCAGCCAGGGGCAAGGCGAACGTACTCACCCCTCCCCCTAAATTCTATCTATTTAATAAAGCCTTTATAGCTTCGTTGTATTAACTGACTTTCAATCTGCTTCATGGTATCCAGAGCCACACCAACAACGATCAGCAAGCCAGTACCACCAATCTGAATAGTTTGCGGAAGCCCCATTTGTGTTGTGAAAAATACAGGAATAACCGAAATGACAGTAAGGAATAAAGCGCCAACGAAAGTCAAACGGTACAAAATTCTTCGAATATACGTTTCCGTCGTTTTTCCTGGGCGGATCCCTGGAATGTAACCGCCTTGTTTTTTAAGATTTTCTGCCATTTGTTCCGGGTTAACCTGTACAAACGTATAGAAATACGTAAATCCAATAATTAAAGCTGCATAAACAACCATACCAAATGGCTGGGTATAATCAAAGTTTTGTATAATCCAACGTGCTACTGGATGATCTTCTCCAACAAAACCAGCCACTGTTGGTGGAAAGATAAACAGCGATAATGCAAAAATGACCGGGATAACTCCGGCAGAGTTAACTTTTAAAGGTAGATGCGTCGATTGTCCGCCTGCAGGGCTGCGTCCAACCAAACGTTTTGCATACTGAATCGGTAATTTACGAAGAGCCTGCTGTACATAAATAACTCCGACTATAATTGCTAATACAGCAATAGTCAATAACAGCACGGTCACTATACCCATGAAAAGCTGATCAGCATCTTGTATCTGAGTAGCATAAATCTGGTTGACCCCGCTTGGAATACCAGCTGCAATCCCTGCAAAAATGAGAATGGAAATGCCATTGCCCACTCCTTTAGCAGTAATTTGCTCCCCAAGCCACATTAAAAAAGCTGTACCAGCTGTCATTACTAATGCAATAAAAATGTACTTCGGAATGCTCGGATCAGGAATTAATCCATTAAAAATATTATTAAATCCAATAGACATTCCTAAACCTTGAATAAAAGCAAGAATAACGGTGAAATAACGAGTAAACTGTGCCAGTTTTCGCCTGCCCGCTTCCCCTTGCTTTGCCCATTCGGTGAATTTTGGAACGACGTCCATTCGTAAAAGCTGCACAACAATCGAAGCCGTGATATAAGGCATAACCCCCATAGCAAATATAGAAAATTGCGAGAGGGCGCCGCCTCCAAACGTGTTTAAAAATCCAAACGCGTTCGCTTGATCTGCGAAGTTTAAGACGTCGTTGTTAGAACCGGGAACCGGAATGAAGCTGCCGATTCGAAAAACAAATAACATAGCTAGAGTGAAAAAGATTTTACTTCTTAAATCACTCACGCGAAATATATTTGAAATTGCGCGGAACATTAGATCACCTCTGTTTTTCCGCCGGCCGCTTCAATCGCTTTTATTGCGGAAGCAGAGAACTTGTTCGCTTTTACGTTAAGTTCTTTTTCCAAACTTCCATTACCCAGAACTTTTACACCGTCTTTTGTATTGTTGATGACGCCTTCTTTGACAAGAAATTCCGGAGTAACTTCTGTACCTGCTTCAAAACGGTTCAATGTTTCAACATTCACGATCGCGAACTCTTTACGGGTCGGATTTGTGAAACCGCGTTTAGGCAGACGTTTGTATATCGGATTCTGGCCGCCTTCAAAACCAGGACGCACTCCTCCGCCGGAACGAGCTTTTTGACCTTTTTCTCCACGTCCGGATGTTTTTCCGTTTCCAGAAGCAGCACCACGTCCTACCCGGTTACGAGTTTTAGTAGATCCCTTTGCAGGTTTCAACTCATGAAGTTTCATGCTGACACCTCCTTATCACTTAGATGTAACGTTTATGCATCCAATTCTTTTACAGTTACCAAATGAGATACTTTATTGATCATTCCGCGTATAGCGGGGTTATCTTCTTTCACCACTGTATGGTTAACTTTCCGAAGACCCAGCGTTTTAATCGTCACACGCTGTTCTTCCGGGCGGCCAATGAGACTGCGGCTGAGGGTGATTTCTACTTTTTTTGCCATATCGTATCCCTCCTTATCCTAACAATTCTTCAACGCTTTTACCACGTAGTCTAGCGACTTCTTCAGCTGTTTTAAGCTCAGTAAGCCCTTGAATGGTAGCGCGAACCATATTGATCGGGTTGTTGGAACCAAGAGATTTGGAGAGAATATCTGTGATTCCGGCAAGTTCAAGTACAGCACGGACTGGTCCGCCTGCAATAACTCCAGTACCTTCTGCAGCAGGTTTCAACAGTACGTTTCCTGCCCCATAGTGCCCAACAATCTCATGAGGAATGGTCGTTCCTACTCTTGGTACTTCAACCATATTTTTCTTGCCATTCTCAACTGCTTTACGGATCGCTTCTGGAACCTCCAAAGCTTTTCCCATCCCAAAACCAACATGACCGTTACGGTCACCAACTACAACCAAAGCTGCAAAGCGGAATCGACGACCACCTTTTACAACTTTCGCTACACGATTAATGGCTACTACTCTTTCTTCCACATCAAGCTTGCTAGCATCGATTTGCATTCTTTTCCCTCCTTACACTTTAAAATTTCAATCCGTTTTCCCGTGCAGCTTCTGCAAGAGCTTCTACTCTTCCGTGATATACAAAGCCACCACGATCAAACACAACAGCGTCATATCCTTTTTCGGAAGCACGCTTAGCTATTACTTCACCGACTTTGGCTGCTGCTTCTTTGTTTCCACCATTCTTCACGTCTATATCGTTTTCCAATGTTGAAGCGGCCACAATTGTTTCCCCTTTTACATCGTCAATCAACTGAGCATAAATATGCTTGGAAGAACGGAATACGTTTAAACGCGGACGCTCAGAAGTTCCTTGTACTTTCTGACGAATACTTGCATGGCGCTTCTTACGTTTTACGTACTTCGTAGAATTAGTGGTCATGAATCGCTCCTCCTTTCGTAAAACCGTTCCCTAAACATTACTTACCAGTCTTACCTTCCTTACTACGTACATATTCGTTTTCGTAGCGAATACCTTTTCCTTTATAAGGTTCTGGAGTACGTACGGAACGGATATTTGATGCAGCTGCACCTACGCGTTCTTTATCGATGCCTTTTACCACGACTTTCGTGTTAGAAGGTACATCGATTTCAACACCGTTTTCCGGTTCAAATTCAACTGGATGAGAGTATCCAACATTTAGTACGAGTTTATTTCCAGACTTAGAAGCACGGTAACCGACACCGACAAGCTCAAGTCCTTTTTCAAAACCTTTTGTTACACCTTCTACCATGTTGTTTACCACACTGCGTGTCGTTCCATGAAGAGAGCGATGCTCTTTATGATTAGAAGGTCTTTCGAATGTAATTTCATCATCACCAATATTAACATTAATATCCTGATGAAGCTCTCGAGTAAGTTCTCCTTTTGGCCCTTTAACTGTAACGGTATTGCCGTTCATTGTTACAGTAACGCCGTCCGGAATTTGAATAGGTTTAACACCAATACGAGACATTACTTTGCACCTCCGTTCTTACACAATTTATTACCAGATATAAGCAAGCACTTCGCCGCCTACCTGCTGCTTGCGTGCTTCTTTATCAGACATTACACCTTTAGATGTAGAAATAACTGCAATTCCAAGACCGCCTAGGACACGTGGAATTTCATCAGCTTTTGCATACACACGCAGCCCTGGCTTACTAATACGCTTAAGGCCCGTGATAACACGTTCATTGTCAGCTCCGTATTTCAAAAAGATACGAAGAATTCCTTGTTTATTGTCTTCAATACTTTCTACGTCACGAACGAAACCTTCGTTCTTAAGGATTTCCGCAATCTCCTTTTTCAGGTTAGATGCAGGGAGTTCCAATTTTTCGTGACGTACAGTGTTCGCATTACGAATACGAGTCAACATATCTGCAATTGGATCTGTCATGACCATATCGATTTACCTCCTTCCCTATATCGGGCTTACCAGCTGGCTTTTTTCACGCCTGGAATTTGTCCTTTGTATGCAAGTTCACGGAAACAAATTCGGCAAAGTTTGAATTTACGGATGACGGAATGAGGACGTCCGCAACGCTCACAACGAGTGTACTCACGCACTTTGAACTTTTGGGGACGCTGCTGTTTGGCGATCATTGATTTTTTTGCCAAGGTCCGTATTCCCTCCTTCGTTGTTTTTTTGGGTTATTTTTGAAATGGCATTCCCATTTGAGTTAATAATTCTCTTGCTTCTTCATCATTTTCAGCCGTAGTTACAATTACAATGTCCATACCGCGTACTTTATCCACTTTATCGTATTCGATTTCAGGGAAAATCAACTGCTCTTTTACTCCAAGTGTGTAGTTTCCACGTCCGTCAAAAGCTTTATTAGATACACCGCGGAAGTCACGAACACGCGGGAGAGCAACATGGATAAGCTTTTCTAAGAAATCGTACATACGCTCTCCGCGAAGAGTAACTTTTGCACCGATTGGCATACCTTCACGCAGTTTAAATCCAGCGATGGATTTTTTAGCTTTTGTAATAAGTGGTTTTTGACCGGTAATTTCAGTGAGCTCTTCTACCGCTTTATCAAGGGCTTTCGGGTTTTGTACGGCATCACCCACACCCATGTTAATAACAATTTTTTCGATTTTAGGGACTCCCATTACCGAGGAGTACTCATATTTGCTGTGCAAATGAGGAACAATGTCGTTCTTAAATTTCTCTTTTAGAGCGTTCATTGGATTGCCCTCCTTTCTTAACTGACTTACTTATCAAGGGGCTCGCCGGATTTTTTGGCGATGCGCACTTTTTTTTCGTCCTCTACTTTAAAACCTACTCGGGTAGGCTCACCGCTTTTAGGATCAAGAGGCATCACATTAGAAACGTGAATTGGAGCTTCTTGGTTAAGAATTCCTCCCTGCGGATTTTCCTGTGATGGTTTTGCGTGTTTTTTTACGATGTTCACGCCTTCTACCAGTACACGCTGCTCGCTTGGATAGGCTTGAAGAATAACTCCTTCTTGACCTTTATCTTTACCAGTAATTACTTTTACCTTATCGCCCTTTTTCACGTGGAGTTTAGGTTGAGACATAATCGCACCTCCTTAGTCAGGCATGACCGATTTATATTCTTTTCTATTAAAGTACTTCCGGAGCCAGGGATACGATTTTCATATATTGCTCTTCACGTAGCTCTCTAGCTACAGGTCCGAAAATACGAGTACCTCTTGGGCTTTTGTCGTCCCGAACAATAACTGCTGCATTTTCATCAAAGCGAATGTAAGAACCATCTGGACGGCGAGCACCGCTTTTAGAACGTACAATTACCGCTCTAACAACTTCACCTTTCTTGACAACGCCACCAGGTGTTGCTTGCTTTACAGAACAGACAATCATATCGCCAATGTTTGCTGATTTACGTCCGGATCCGCCAAGCACTTTAATGCATTGCACTTCACGTGCGCCAGAGTTATCTGCAACTTTCAAACGACTTTCTTGTTGAATCATAGTCTGCGTAACCTCCCTTCACCAGAGAAAGATAAATTAGATGATCACTGCTTCTTCCACGATTTCCACTAAACGGAAGCGTTTATCTTTGGAAAGTGGGCGAGTTTCCATAATCTTTACAATGTCACCTTTTTTTGCTTCATTGTTTTCATCATGTGCTTTGAATTTCTTAGAATATTTAACGCGTTTTCCGTAGAGAGAATCCATTTTATAGGTTTCTACAAGGACCGAAATGGTTTTATCCATTTTATCCGAAACAACACGTCCATTGTATACTTTACGCTGGTTGCGTTCAGCCATGGTCTGCCAAACCTCCTCTCATTTTTATCCTTTATTAATTCCAAGCTCACGTTCACGCAAAACAGTTTTGGCGCGAGCAATATTCTTACGGACGTTGCGAATTCGGGCAGGGTTATCTAGTTGACCTGTTGCGAGCTGGAAGCGCAGGTTAAAGAGCTCCTCTTTTAGAGACTTTGTTTGTTCTTCTACTTCTGCTGTGGTCAAGTTTCTCAATTCATTAGCTTTCATTTGCCTCACCACCCACTTCTTCGCGTTTTACAAACTTGGTTTTGATAGGAAGTTTGTGAGACGCAAGTCTAAGTGCTTCACGAGCAACCTCTTCAGAAACACCTGCAATTTCAAACATAATTTTGCCCGGTTTTACAACAGCTACCCAGCCTTCAGGAGCACCTTTACCAGAACCCATACGTACTTCTAATGGTTTAGCAGTGTAAGGTTTATCCGGGAAAATTTTGATCCAAACTTTACCGCCACGTTTCATGTAACGAGTCATAGCAATACGAGCTGCTTCAATTTGACGGTTCGTGATCCATGAAGCTTCAAGAGCTTGAAGACCATACTCACCAAAAGAAACTTCAGTACCGCCTTTGGCACGGCCTTTCATTCTGCCGCGATGTTCACGACGATATTTGACACGTTTTGGCATTAGCATAATTATTTTCCTCCTTCCTCGTTGTTAGCACCTTTCGATGGAAGGACTTCTCCACGATAAATCCAAATCTTCACACCAAGTTTACCGTAAGTTGTGTCTGCTTCTGCAGTGCCATAATCAATGTCTGCACGCAAGGTGTGGAGTGGAACAGTACCTTCACTGTAGCTTTCGTTACGAGCGATATCTGCACCGCCAAGACGACCGGATACTTCCGTTCTAATTCCACGAGCACCGGCACGCATTGTACGTTGAATAGATTGCTTCATTGCACGGCGGAACGAAATACGATTTTCAAGCTGGCGTGCAATATTTTCTGCAACCAATCTTGCATCAAGATCAGCTTGTTTAACTTCCGCAATGTTGATATGAACTCTTTTGCCTGTTAAATCATTAAGAGCTTTACGCAATGCCTCAACTTCAGAGCCGCCTTTGCCAATAACCATCCCTGGTTTAGCCGTATGAATAGTAATATTAACGCGCTTTGCTGCACGTTCAATTTCTATTGTGGAGACAGAGGCATCTTTGAGTCTGTTTTCAATATACTCACGAATTTTTACATCTTCGTGAAGCAAGTCTGCATAGTTTTTTTCAGCATACCATTTAGAATCCCAGTCACGAATGACACCAATTCTAAGTCCTACTGGATTTACTTTTTGACCCACGCATTATCCCTCCTTCTTTTCTTTTACCACTACAGTAATGTGGCTTGTGCGTTTATTAATACGTGTTGCACGACCCATGGCACGCGGACGGAAACGTTTCAAAGTGATCCCTTCATCAACATATGCTTCGCTGATATAGAGATCCTCCGGCTCCATTTCATAATTGTGCTCCGCGTTTGCAATGGCAGAGTTTAATACTTTTTCGATGATCGGAGAAGCAGCTTTTGGTGTGTTTTTCAAAATGCCGATTGCTTCACCGACCTCCTTGCCCCGGATAAGATCAATGACTAACCGTGCTTTACGAGGGGCAATGCGGATTTGTTTAGCAACTGCTTTAGCTTGCATTTAGAGAACCTCCCCTCTGTTTACCGTTTGGTTTTCTTGTCGTCATTTTTGTGGCCTTTAAACGTTCTTGTTGGTGCGAATTCACCAAGCTTATGACCTACCATATCTTCAGAAACATAAACTGGGACATGTTTGCGTCCATCATAAACTGCGATAGTGTGACCTACAAAATCAGGGAAAATTGTAGAACGACGCGACCAAGTTTTAATAACTTGCTTATCATTTTTTTCATTTAGGTTTTCCACTTTTTTCATCAAGTGGTCATCGACAAAAGGTCCTTTTTTTAAGCTGCGACCCATAAGGAAACCTCCTTTCGCGATTGCTCTGCGATTCGTAAGAACCGCAGCTCAATCCCGTTATTTTTTACGACGGCGACGTACGATATATTTGTCTGTGTCTTTGTTCTTCTTGCGGGTTTTGTAACCAACAGTCGGCATACCCCAAGGTGAAACTGGTGATTTTCGTCCAATTGGGGCACGTCCTTCCCCGCCCCCGTGAGGGTGATCGCTTGGGTTCATAGCAGAACCACGAACAACAGGGCGCTTACCGAGCCAACGTGAACGACCAGCTTTCCCGATATTCACAAGCTCATGCTCAAGATTACCTACTTGACCAATTGTAGCACGGCAAGTAGAAAGGATCAGGCGTGTTTCTCCAGAGCGGAGGCGTACAAGTACATATTTCCCTTCTTTACCTAGCACTTGTGCTTCTGCTCCTGCAGAACGTACCAATTGAGCTCCGCGACCTGGTTTCAGTTCAATGTTGTGAATAACTGTACCTACTGGAATGTTAGTAAGCGGTAGAGCATTACCAACTTTAATATCAGCATTTGGTCCAGATTCAACCTCTTGGCCTACTTTCAAGCCTTTAGGGGCTAAAATGTAACGCTTTTCCCCATCATTATAATGAATAAGTGCGATATTTGCAGAGCGGTTTGGGTCATACTCAATTGTTGCTACTCGACCCGGTACTCCATCTTTATCACGCTTAAAATCGATAACACGGTAATGACGCTTATGACCGCCGCCTTGGTGGCGAACTGTGATTCTTCCTTGATTGTTCCGTCCAGCTTTTTTGTGGAGGGGCTCAAGTAAAGATCTTTCAGGCTGGTCTGTTGTTACTTCTGTTTGTAAGTTAACAGACATATGACGACGGCCGTTTGTAGTCGGTTTATACTTCTTGATAGGCATAATTATTTCCCTCCTTCACTCGTTGGTTTATACGCCTTCGAAGAATTCAAGTTCCTGACTGTCCGCAGTAAGTGTAACTACGGCTTTTTTACGTTTTGGCTTATAGCCAGTATAACGTCCGAAACGGCGGAACTTTCCTTTATAATTTAGAGTGTTGACTTTTTCCACTTTCACTTCGAAAATCTCTTCAATGGCTTTTTTGATTTGTGTTTTATTTGCTTTCACGTCAACTTCAAACGTATATTTTTTCTCATCCATTAGATCAGCAGAACGTTCAGTGATGACGGGGCGCTTAATTACATCGCGTGCTTCCATTATGCGAGCACCTCCTCTACCTTCTCCACTGCCTCTTGCGTAATTACTAACTTGTCATGTTTTAGTAACTCTAAAACATTCACGCCGTTAACAGTTGTGAAGGTCACTCCAGGAATATTACGTGCTGACAGTGCAACCTGTTCATTATAGTCAGCTGTAACTACCAATGCTTTTTCGTCTACAGATAGACCCGATAAAATGCTAATCATTTCTTTGGTCTTTGGAGCTTCAAGCTGCAAGTTATCCACTACAACAATAGCACCCTCTTTTACTTTTGTAGAAAGTGCTGATTTGATAGCTAAACGGCGAACTTTCTTTGGTAGTTTATAGCTGTATTGACGTGGAGTAGGACCGAATACGATTCCTCCTCCAACCCATTGTGGGGAACGAATAGACCCTTGGCGAGCTCGTCCAGTACCTTTCTGGCGCCATGGCTTACGTCCGCCTCCTCTTCGTTCAGAACGGTTCTTCACTTTGTGAGTCCCCTGGCGAAGGGATGCCTGCTGCATTACGACGGCATCATGAAGAACATTTTCATTTGGTTCAATACCAAAAATGGCATCAGCCAATTCAATGTCGCCGACCTTAGAGCCGGTCTGGTTTAACAATGCTACTTTAGGCATGATGGAGCCTCCTTTCTTCAAACATTATTTCGCTGCTTTTACAGCACTTTTAACCGTTACATAACTTTTCTTTGCTCCGGGTACATTACCTTTAACAAGAATAAGGTTGCGCTCCGGATCAACTTTTACGATCTCAAGGTTTTGCACAGTTACTGTCTTACCGCCCATACGTCCAGGTAGCTTTTTCCCTTTTAGAACGTGGTTAGGATCGATTGGACCCATCGCACCAGGACGACGGTGGTATCGGGAACCGTGGGTCATTGGTCCGCGGGATTGGTTGTGACGCTTAATCGCACCTTGAAAACCTTTCCCTTTGGATGTTCCTGTAATATCCACAATTTCTCCGTCAGTAAATGTATCTACTTTGACTTCCTGACCAACTTCGTAATCTCCGCTGTTTACCTCGCGGATTTCACGTACGTAGCGCTTGGGAGCTGAACTTGCTTTGTCAGCGTGGCCTTTTTCAGGCTTGTTTGCGCGATTTTCTTTTTTGTCAATGAAACCAAGCTGAACAGCTTCATAACCATCAGACTCTGCTGTCTTTGTTTGAAGCACAACATTTGGCTCAGCTTCAATGACTGTGACCGGAAGAAGTTCACCATTATCGTTGAACAACTGGGTCATGCCAATTTTTCTGCCCAAGATTCCTTTGGTCATCAGTCACACCTCCTAAATTGTTAATAATTTATTTTCTATTTTCTTAGAGTTTAATTTCAATATCTACACCTGATGGCAGATCCAAACGCATGAGTGCGTCGACCGTCTGCGGTGTTGGACTTACGATGTCGATCAAACGTTTGTGTGTGCGCATTTCAAATTGCTCACGAGCATCTTTATACTTGTGAGTCGCACGAAGAACAGTGTATACGGACTTTTCCGTCGGAAGTGGAATTGGTCCTGAAACACCTGCACCAGAACGTTTTGCAGTTTCAACAATCTTTTCGGCAGATTGATCAAGTACACGGTGATCATAAGCCTTTAAACGAATGCGGATCTTTTCTTTTGCCATTATGAGCCCTCCTTTTCGCCCGATTTTTTTACAGACATACTCCGTGAAAATTTTCCAATCCCCAACCATGGCAAAGGGGCCGGGTGTATCGGCAACCTTTCACATCATCGCCTGAACACGTGCTGTGCTGAGGGAATTAACCCTTAAATAAAGACACAGTCCATGGTCACACTTTATCTATTATAAGGATTTTGCTTGCTAAATGCAAGAAGTTTTTAAAATTCCTTTGTATATTGTTTTAGAAATTTTATATCTGGCCAAAAATTATTCTTGCTTATATAAATTTCTTCACAAGAGCAAATTCGCTAACGCGATTACTTCCGTCCCAAGAGATGATTAATCTCTTGGGATATTCTTCGCTCTTCGCATGGTGCCATCACAGTACGGGCACACTGTTTCTACTTTTTCTCCTTTCGACCCATCTGAAATTCTTCCACTACAAAATCAGGGACCTCATCTTTCTTCCCACAGTCCCGGCATTCAAAATTAATAGTAATAATATCTTCGGATCATCCAAATGGATCTTCCTCGTCCAACTAACT
>NZ_JBHFQG010000047.1:0-22454 GCF_041949975.1 Alteribacillus sp. JSM 102045
CAGTGGGGCCGGCGCGTACGACCAGTCATGTAGAAAATACTCCTGAAGAAAGAGCTTCACTTGGTATTCCGGAAAGTTTAGTCCGCTATTCTGTGGGAATAGAAGATACACAAGATTTAATTAAAGACCTTGAACAAGCAATGGCAAAAATTCCAACAACTATGGCTGTTAAAGGATAAAGAACCAGGAGGGATTTAAGATGAACTCCGGACAAATGCTGTATAAAAAAGCTCAAAATATATATTCTTCTCTTGTAGCATGGCGACGTTATCTTCATCAGCATCCGGAGCTTAGTTTTGAAGAAAAAAACACAGCTTCCTTTGTGGAATCAGAGCTTCGTAAAATAGATGGAATAAAAGTGCTGGCAGGCAAGGAAGAAACTGGTATAGAAACTGGTGTGGCAGGAATTTTAAAAAAAGGGGAAGGCCCAGTTGTTGCATTAAGAGCTGATATGGACGCTCTTCCCATTCAAGAAGAAAATGAATCAATTTATAAATCTCAAAACTTTGGAGTTATGCATGCATGCGGTCATGATGCACACACAGCTATACTTCTAGGTGCAGCTCATGTACTTGCCGATACAGATAGTCCTTTTTCTGGTACTATAAAATTTTTATTTCAGCCGGCAGAAGAGGGTTCAGATGACACAGGACGTACAGGTGCGCCCTATTTTATTCAAAAAGGGTTACTTGACGACGTCTCCATGGCTTTTGCGCTCCACATGGATCCAGAAAATGAGCCTGGTTCCATTAAACTTCATCAGGGACCGAGTATGGCAAACGTGGACACTTTTAAAGGTATTATATACGGAACGGGAGGACATGGGGCGTATCCACATTTAGGAACGGATCCAGTCTGGATGCTTTCTTTTGTTCTGCAAGCCATACAAGGAGTTGCCGCTAGAAGAACATCTCCTCTTTCACCAGCAGTCATCAGTGTGGGAGAAATAAAAACGGGATCTTCTACTAACGTTATTCCAGAAAAAGTAACATTACAAGGAACGATGAGAAGCTATGACAAGAACACTAGAAAGCACTTAGATAAAGAATTACATCAAGCTTTTTCTTTAGTCGAATCCATGGGAGGAAGTTTAGAACTTGATATCGAACATGGAGAACCTGCCTTAAGTAATGATCAGAAAGCGGTAGAAATTTATAAATCTGTTATTCAAGAAACCTTTCCAACATTTCATATTTTAAATGAACCATATGGCTTAGGAGGAGAAGATTTCGGGTATATTGCTGAAAAAGTACCTTCCGCTATGCTTTTTCTCGGGGCAGGTTTTTCCAAAAAAGAGAACCGGGGGCTCCATATGCCTTGCTTTGATATCCAAGAAGAAATTTTACCGGTTGGGGTTTCCCTCTTAGCCGGTTCTGCTATTTATTATTTAAACGAGACACATGAGTGAGGAGGGGACATAGTGGCACACAAACTTGCTTTCATTGGTTTTGGTGGTGTTGGACAGGGGTTAGCAGACATTATAAAAAGCAAAGGCCCCTGGCTAAAAGAACAATTTGGCACAGATTTTAAAATTGTTTCTATAGCTGATTTATATAAAGGCTCCCTGCATCATCCTGAAGGATTAAATATTGAAGAAGTTCTAGAGTCGTTAAAAGAGTATGGCAGTTTAGAATACTACCCTGAAACAACAGGATTAATTCGCGGATGGGACAGCATGACAACTATTGAAAAATCAAATGCAGATACGATGATAGAAATTACCTTTACCGATGTTCATACAGGTCAACCGGCTATTGATCACTGCAAAAAAGCTTTTGAGTCTGGAAAGAATGCCGTATTAACGAATAAAGGACCAGTAGCACTTGCTTATCAAGAATTGAAAAAGCTTGCCGATGAAAATAACGTTCGATTTTTATTTGAAGGTACAGTAATGAGCGGAACACCTGCCCTCCGGATGCCTTTGGTTTCTTTAGCGGGAAACGATATAAAAGAAATACGCGGGATATTTAATGGTACGACTAATTATATGCTTACCAAAATGGAAGACGGGATGTTATTTGAAAATGCACTAAAAGAAGCGCAATCGAAAGGTTTTGCAGAGGCAGATCCAACAAGTGATATTGAGGGTTATGATGTATTATATAAAGTCGTCATATTAGCTAATGTGGTGATGAATGAACCATTAAACAAAGATGATGTTGCTTGTCAGGGAATTTCCAACTTAACACCTGAAGATATGAAACAAGCTGTTGAGGAAGGGGAAAAGTGGAAATTAATTGGGAAAATAACAAAGGCAAATGGCCGGGTTCAAGCGTCAGTGGGGCCTGAAAAAATACCAGTGGATGATCCGCTTGCTGGGATTTCAGGATCGTTGAATGCTGTCACATATGATTGTGACCTGTCAGGCCCTGTCACTTTAATAGGAGCAGGAGCAGGCATACCTGAAACTGGTTTTGCTCTTCTGATAGATTTAATAAATTTAGAGCGGGAGAATTTATAAATAACAGGGACAGAAAGGTGGCGGGTAAAGATGACAACAAAACTAGCGGGTAAGAAAATGCTTATTGCTGGTGAGTGGGAAGAAAGGGAAGACAAAATAGAGGTGTTTAACCCGGAGAATAATGAATTGATCGATTCTGTGCCTGCCGCAAAAGCAGAGGATGTTAAAAGAGCTATAAAGCTTTCTAAAAAGGGAGCTGAAGCTGCAGCGGATCTGTCTGTACGAGAACGAATGAACATTTTAAACAAAGCTGCGTCGTATATTGAAAGGAACTTAGAAAGCTTTGCGACTACCATAGCCTTAGAAGGAAGCAAAACAATTAATGAAGCTAGAAGTGAAGCAGCCCGGGCAGCAGAAACTCTCCGCCTCAGTGCTGAAGAAGCAAGAAGGTTAAAAGGGGAATCGATAAATTTTGATCAAATGCCGGGCAATGAAGATAGAATGGGTTACTATTTTCGCTTTCCAGTTGGAGTTATCGCAGCCATAACACCATTTAATGATCCCTTAAACTTAGTTGCTCATAAACTTGGCCCTGCGATTGCAGCTGGCAATGCAATTATTATAAAACCTGCAACTGAAACACCTTTAAGCGCCTTGAAATTAGCTGAAGCATTGATGAATTCAGGTCTTCCTAAAAAAATATTAACTGTTATTACAGGACGGGGCCGCGATATTGGAGACACCTTGATTGAAAGTAAAGATATACAAATGATTAGTTTCACAGGGGGCTTAGAAACAGGAGAAAAAATCTCCAAAAAAGCAGGATTGAAAAAATTATCGATGGAATTGGGTTCTAATTCTCCGGCAATTGTAAGAAAAGACGCAGATTTGGAGCTTGCTGCTGAGTCAACAGTATCAGGAGCTTTTGCTGCCGCTGGCCAGAATTGTCTCAGTGTGCAAAGGATATACGTGGAAGAAGAAGTATACGACACGTTTAAGGAATCATTTCTCGAAAAAGTAAAAGAAGTCAAAACCGGAAATAAATTATCTGATTCAACAGATATGGGACCGATGATTAATGAAAAAGAGGCAATTCGTGTTGAAGATTGGGTTAATGAAGCCGTTGATCAAGGCGGTATACTTCTAAGCGGCGGTAACAGAGATAGAGCGCATTATGAGCCTACCGTTTTGGAAAGTGTACCTGAGAATGCAAAAATTGTAAAAGAAGAGGTTTTTGGTCCGGTTGTTTTGTTATTTAAAGTGAAGGATTTAGATGAAGCCATCGAACGATCAAATAATGTAAATTACGGGCTGCAAGCTGGCATTTTCACTGCTGATATTAATGCTGCTTTAAAGGCTGCCAAAAAGCTCCATACGGGAGGGGTAATGATAAATGACAGCAGTGACTTCCGTATAGATGCTATGCCTTTTGGCGGAGTTAAAGGGTCTGGACTTGGAAGAGAAGGCGTTGAATTTGCAATTAGAGAAATGTCAGAAGAACGAATTGTTTGTTTTAAAATGACAGAATAATTTTATAGTAGTCCGGAGTGCTATTCTTTATTGAATAGCACATCCTTTTCTCTAGAGACAGAAAGGACAGAAAGGGGTGGCAGGCTTGTTCTCTAAAGAAGAATACCTTACAAGAATGAACCATACGAAACAGAAAATGATGGAATATGGAGTGGAAGTTCTCCTTATTTCTAATCCTTCAAATATGTTTTATCTAACAGGTTACAATGCTTGGTCTTTTTATGTGCATCAAATCTTAGTCGTTATGATTGATGAGGAGCAGCCCATTTGGATAGGTAGAGAAATGGATGCTCACAGTGCAAAAGTAACAACTTGGTTAGATGAAAATCATATCATCCCTTATCCAGATGAATTTGTTCAATCTACCATAAGGCATCCAATGGATTTTGTTGCAAATATATTAAATGAAATAGGCCAGGGCAATCGTAAAATCGGGCTGGAAATGGATGCTTTTTATTTTACAGGTATGTGTTATGAACGAATCACACAAGGGCTTCCAAACGCTGAATTCAGGAATTTCAGCACTTTGGTAAACTGGGTCCGTTTAATTAAATCAGATAATGAAATTGAATGCATGAAAAAAGCAGCGAAAATTTTAGAAAATTCGATGCATGCTGCTTATTATACCGCGGATGTTGGAATGCGTGAAAACGATGTTGCAGCAGCCATTTATCAAGCACAAATTAGTGGAACTGCAGAGTTTGGGGGAGATTATACTTCAATTGTTCCGATGATCCCTACAAGTGAAAACACAGCAAGTCCACACTTAACCTGGACCGATCGAAGGTATAAACATGGAGATTATTTAACTATTGAAATTGCTGGCTGCTATCGCAGATATCACACACCTATGGCAAGAACAATGGCTATAGGAGAAGCTCCAGACAAAGTAAAAGATCTCGCAGAGGTAGTGGTAGAGGGTATTGAAACGACAATGGATGCAATAAAACCAGGTTTGACGGCAGAAGAAGTAGAAAGCATATGGAGCAAAACAATTGCAAAACGAGGCTATTTTAAAGAGTCTAGATTAGGCTATTCTATTGGTTTAAGCTTCCCTCCTGATTGGGGAGAGCATACAGTAAGTTTTCGAAAGGGAGATCGTACGATATTACAGCCAAATATGACTTTTCATTTAATGCCTGGAATATGGCTTGATAATTATGGTGTAGAGATCACGGAGTCTATTAGAATTACCGAAAATGGCTGTGAGACTTTTGCTAATGTTCCAAGAGAACTTTATATAAAAAAACCATCTAATATTTCTACCATGACCCGGGCTCATAAAGAACAAACAGGATCTTAATTACCGTTTTCTGTAGTGGAAAATATCCGCTGCAGATTTTTTAACCTCTTTATAAAGAACAGGCAACGATAGAGGCGCACCTGCACTTAAAATAAGGTGAACAATGTTAAGTGGTTTTTTAAAAGCAAAATACTGTTCAGAAGGACTTTTCCATGTTAGCATGTGATACAAGATCAAAGAGGTTGGAACTTAAGGAGGTGGAGAGGATATTCGTGAGACAAATCTGCCTTGGTACGACCTCGTTTTTAGCAGTAGTTATTTATTTTAGTGAATGTATTTTCCCCTTCGGAATTCCTCACTTTTTCATACAGTTTCTATGGCTTTCTTGTTATTGCTGTTCGCGTTGCAAAATATGAAAGGATCCAATCGTTTTGTAGTATTACTTCTTTTAACTGTAGGAAGTGTACTTTTTTATTTTATCGAATTTCCTTAAAGGAAATGCTGTATAGTTTTGGAGAGAATCTTAATCTTCTTGGATTATTTTTATTGATTCCATTATTCGGTATTCTGATGTCTGAAGCCGGATATCTTCAGGATTTAAAAACAGTCTTAAGAAAAACAGAAGAAAAAAGACAAGCCCTTCCTTACCGCCTCAGTTACGTAATGACTGCTTTTTTAGGATCATTACTTAATTTAGGCTCTATGCCGCTTGTATATAAAATAGGTTCCGAAAGTTTTTCCTGCTTTGAAAATAAGAAATTCGGCCTCACTCTTTTAAGAGGATTCGGCTTTTGCATGCTGTGGTCGCCTTTTTTTGTTAATGTAGGTCTTGTCCTTGTATTGTACAACCTAACCTGGCAGCAAATAGGAGGATATGGCCTCATAGTGGCTGCATTTTTTCCTTCTATTCGTTTTTCAAAAGAAGAATATGTACAAAAACGAATCAGCTTCATTAAATCATTTTGGTAACCAGTCTTTTCCGTTAAAGGGGTTATCATTTTATTTATTATTATTATTGGTCTCTTTTACTATGGAAATGGCATTACCAGCAAATATGTTAATAATAGTTTCTCTACTTGCACTTATTTATCCAGTGGTATGGTCTATTTGTATTGGATTGTTTCGACAGTATTTACAAGCAGCTTATCAGCACGTGTCGGATTCGTTTGATCGTCTAAATAATGAGATTGGCATTTTTATAACTGCAGGATTTTTTGGCCAAGCTCTGGCAAGGAGCAGTGCCGGAAACATTCTGGCTGAAGCCATACTATGGATGTCACAAGGATTAATACCCCTATTTATCGTAATACTCATTTTAAGCGTTATGTTACTTGCATTGGCTGGGGTTCATCCTGTCATTATTATTTTAGGCCTTGGGAACTCATTAACTCCAGAACAATTTGGAGTATCGCCAGCTTTTATGGGTTTATTAATACTGTGTGCTTGGACTTTATCAACGCAGATATCGCCATTTTCAGAATCGATTCTTATGGCATCACACTTAATGAATGAGCGTCCATGGATCGTAGTAAAGAAAAACATATCGTTTGTACTTGTCATATTAATGATATTTACAATTCTCTTAAGTGTTTTTGAATGGATACAAACAAAATAAAATATAGAGAGAGGAAGCATTATGAATCAACAAAGCAATATATGGATAAATTACTTGCTTGTTATTGGTGTCATGGTTTTATGGGGGATCAATGTTGTAGCTTTAAAAGTTTTAGTGGAATACATGTCTCCAGCAAGTATGCAGGCACTTCGCATTATGACTGCTGGTATTGTCATTTTTATTATTATGTCCTATCTTAAGGAGTGGCAGAAACTTTCTAGAAAAGAATTTAAACATATTGCTGTTGCCTCTTTATTTGGAGTCATTGGCCATCATCTTTTTTTAGCATGGGGACTTATGACGACCTCCGCAGTAAATACATCTTTAATTTTAGCGCTAGTACCGTTAACAACGTCGATTCTGGCTATGTTATTACTTGGAGATCCGGTGACAAAGATTCGCTTCTTAGGGGTAATATTAGGTTTTATTGGGGTAAGCATGTTGACTATTGCCGGCTCAGGCAGCCAAGTCAGTGGTTTATCGTCTGGAGATATCCTTGTATTTCTAGGTATGTTTTCTCAAGCAGTAAGTTTTATTTACATAAAAAAAGCCACAACTACACTTCATCCGCGAGTCATGACAGGATTTATGTTTTTTATTGGGTCCATCGGTCTTTTTTTTATCAGTTTGTTTGTGGAACCAGGCGGTATTATCCAATTGTTTACAGCGCCTTTATTTGTGTGGCTGATTTTTTTCGGTTCTGCTGTTTTAGCTACTGCGTTGGGCCATCAGCTTTTCAACAGTTCCATTCAAAAAATTGGGGCTGGGGAGACAGCAGTGTTTAATAATTTGGTTCCTTTTTTTGGTTTGATAAGCTCTGCATTTCTTTTAAAAGAAACTGTTTATCCAGCTCAGCTTACTGGTTTTATTTTTATAGTAGGAGGGGTGCTGCTAGGCACTGGTTATGTTGAACAAAAATGGGATTACAGCCGCCGGAAAGTAAAGGAGAATTAACGTTTTTGTTTTTTTTCTGGTATCGGATCAAATCCGCCCGGATGAAAGGGATGGCATTTGCAGATCCTTACTAAAGTTAAGCAGCCGCCTTTTAATGCACCAAACCGTTTTACAGCCTCCAATCCATATTCCGAACAAGTCGGATAAAAACGACAGGTTGGTGGAGTAAGAGGAGAAATGAATTTCCTATAGAAGGTTATAATGAAAAGTAAAATTTTTTTCAAAAGACGTCACCCCTTTTATTAATCAAAAAGTATCAAAGCTGTGATTAAAAAGAAATGGACTGTTTGCTTCCGCTTTAAAAGAGGAGAAACAGTCCATTTATTATTAGCTTACGAAAAAGGTGGTTTTTGGCCGCAGGGTAGAACGAAGCATGTTCATTTCTTCTTCATTCAAACGCACCATAGGAAGTCTAACATCACCTGAAATGATACCTTGAATTTCCAATGCTGCTTTAACTGGTGCAGGGCTTGGAGCTGCAAACATTGATTTCATAGTTGGAAGCAGTTCTCTATGGCGTTTGGCAGCATATTGTGGATGCCCATTTAAAAAGCTTTGTACCATATCCTGCATTTCATTTCCAATCACATGTGATGATACAGAAACGATCCCAGTTCCTCCAATAGACATTACAGGAAGTGTAAGGCTGTCGTCTCCACTGTATAAAAGGAAATTTTCAGAAGTATTTTCAATGATATAAGCCATAGCATCTAAATCACCGCTGGCCTCTTTTACTGCTGTGATGTTTTCTATCTCTGCCAAACGAATGATGGTCTCCGGAGTTAATCCTGCTGCACTGCGTCCAGGGATGTTGTAAAGCATAACCGGAAGCTGAGTAGACTCGGCCACTTTTTTAAAATGTAAGTACATCCCTTCTTGGGAAGGCTTGCTGTAGTAAGGAGTGACTAGCATAACTGCGTCTATACCGGTTTTTTCCGCTTTTTTTGTTAATTCAATAGAAGCTTTTGTATTGTTGCAGCCAGTACCTGCAATAACTGGAACACGTCCGTTTACAACTTTTACTACATGCTCAAAAAGAGTTAATTTTTCTTCTTTAGATAATGTAGGAGATTCACCTGTAGTTCCAGCAATTACTAAACTGTCTGATCCGTTAGAAATAAGATGATTAACTAACTTTGTCACTGCACTGTAGTCTACTTCTTCTTGATTATCAAATGGTGTTACCATAGCTGTGCTGATTCTTCCAAAATTCATTTTCGATCACCCTCTGTTTAGAGATTTAAGTCTCATTTTGACAAGACAATTTACAGAGGAGGGCCGGTTCTCACCGGAAACATTCATAGTGACAAAAAAACAACAATGAGACGGGCCTCATTGTTGCATGAACGTTCCAGCTATAAACAGAACCGTTTATGCGTGAGATAGCCCTCCATATAGCATAAGCATGCTATATGACAGTTCCGTATTTATTCAATACGAAACCAGCATCCAACTCATGAGAAGTTGTCTGCTTCGGCAAATCCCCCTTTCAGCAACATTCACAGGACCTCATGTTCCTCCTATTGCTTACTAATGGTCATTGCGCCTCTAACCTCACTTCTTATAAAGAAGTAGGAAATGAAATATAAAAATTTTTGTTACTGCAAACTTTACCAGACAATAAATAGAAATGCAATTGATTCATAAAAAATTTGTTTAATTATCTATTAATATTTGTGTTCCCGTGAACGGTGAAATATTAAACATATTTTTATAACCCGTTATCAAAAACTATATCTTTATAGGTTTCATCCATTATCTTATCGACGTAGTATAAATTGTTGATGTGATTTTGCATCTCCTGGCAGTTGCTGTTATTTTTGAAACAAGAAGAGGCATTAGTTTTTGCCATTTTTAATTCATATAACGTGCTCTGCTGCACCTCCTTTAGAGGTTGAAAAGCATCCGGTACATTAGAAGATAAATCATCTGTTTCTTCTAGCATTTGAGTTAATTGTTTTTGAACCCAGTACTCATTAATGTCCTTTCTTTGCACTTCATCGGCAACCTGGCGGACGGATCGGTGAAAATAGGTGAGATATTCTTCATATTCATTTGCTGCCCTTTTAAGATCCTCATCATCTTGTAAGTCTTTTTTTAATTCATAAGAGCTAGGCTCTGTTTTTAACTCTGAATTTTCCGTCTGTTCATCATTGGGAGCATTATTACATGCAGAAACGATCAAACAATAAAAAAGATACAACATTATCTTTTTCAAAAGGGGACCTCCTTTTTTAATGTAATAAAAATCGAATAAAGTGGCATTATGTAGTATGAGACAGAAAAAGAAGAGATTATTCCTAATGATTAAATTATTCCTTTTAAATAAGCATTTTTTTAATAGAATGAAAGCCGTTATAAAAAATTATTTTAATTTACGTTTTATTTGAGAGAGAAAATCCTTTATAATGAGTGGTGGGAATAAACCATGCATGGGGGGCCGTCCAGGTATGTCTCAATTTCAGCAAATTGCATTAGAACTGCCAGAAGAATTATATTCTGAAATTGAGCACCTTACGGAGGAAGAAAAAAATTCTTTCTTTCGTAATGTGTTACAAGAACAGATTAAACAAAGAAAAGCTACGGACTTAGAAAATCAAATGAAACAGGGCTATTTAGAAATGGCTCAAATTAATATGGAGCTCTGCAAGGATTTTGAAAAAGCAGAAGAAGAAGCCTTGCTTACAGGAGAACGGCTCATTATTTCTAAAGAATAGGATGAATAATTAGTTCCTATTCGGCATATCCTGTTAACGGAACCGGTGAAGGAGGTGAATGGATGAGTTGAGTGATACGAATCACAATCATCACCAATCCAAAAAAGTTGTAAAGCGTGGAGACGTTTTTTTTGCTGATCTTTCACCGGTAGTTGGTTCTGAACAAGGCGGTGTAAGACCCGTGCTTATTATTCAGAATGATATTGGCAACAGGTTCAGCCCCACCGTCGTTGTTGCTGCCATTACAGCCCAGATAAAAAAAGCAAAACTTCCCACCCACGTGGAAATTGATGCGGCGAAACATCGTTTTGACCGGGATAGTGTTATACTGTTGGAACAAATAAGAACCATTGATAAACAGCGTTTAACAGACAAAATTACCCACTTAGATGAAGATACAATGGAGAGGGTAAAAGAAGCGCTTGAAATCAGTCTCGGTTTGAAAGAAGTGTGAAAATTGCTTCAAGAATAACCCGTACATAACAAAGAGCATGTTCTCTAGTTTAAAAGAGGACATGCTTTTTAACCTAATGGTGAGTATAAAAAAAAGTAAGAAAAAGAAGAAAGGCGGATTAGATGAATACTACTATTGAGACGATATTAAACCATCGTTCCGTAAGAGCTTTTACTGAGGAGGCAGTACCGCAAGCTGATGTAGAAATAATTGTAGAAGCAGCTCAAGCAGCTTCTACCTCAAGTTTTTTACAGGCCTATTCCATCATCGGAATAACGGACCAAGAAAAGAAAAAAAACTTAGCTGTGCTGGCAGGTAGTCAGTCTTATGTCGTTGAAAATGGATATTTTTTTGTATTTTGTGCAGATTTATACCGTCTTGAGCAAGCAGCAGAACAACATAATACAAATATTCTGCAAACGACAGAAAGCACTGAGGCTTATATGATATCTTTAATAGATGCAGCTTTAGCTGCACAAAACGCTGCGATTGCTGCTGAGTCTATGGGGCTTGGAATTTGTTATATAGGAGGAATAAGGAATAACTTAAAGCAAGTATGCGAATTACTTCAAACACCAGAAAGAGTTCTGCCCTTGTTTGGAATGGCAGTCGGTTATCCAAAGCAAATAGAAGAACAAAAACCCCGGCTTCCAAAAGAATTAATTTTTCATGAAAATTATTATAAAAATGATAAAGGTAACATAAAAGAAGAATTGCAAAGATATGATCAGCTTATTGCCGATTATTACCTTAATAGGACGAATGGAAAAAAAGAAATGACGTGGACAAAACAAGTTTCAAATACTCTCGAACGTTCCAAAAGGCTTTACTTAAATGAATTTGTAAAAGACCGCGGTTTTTTAAATTAATTTCCTGATTATATCAAGGGGCTGTCTCAAGAAGTTAGTTTGTCATCTAGCAACCTGGAACATGCGACACCCGCGGGAAAAGCGGCAGTGTGAAGACCACGCAGTGAGCGGTCTTTACTCACGAGGAGGCTGAGCCGCCGCCCGCGGCAAAGAAGACACTGCGAGAACAAGAGTAGATGCCGAACTTGTGCCCTGAGGGTGAAAGCAAGTATATTCCAGTTGCGTTTGCCGAGAACTATATTATAGGACAGTTCCTTACTATTTTAAGGCTGGATCAGCTGAACAAAAAATACCCTTCCTCTTTTTTTAATAAGATTATGTGAAAATATGAAAAAATATGTTCAAAATCAAAGAAACTTTAAAATAATTTGTTATAATATATATTATAGAATAATAGCTGTCTCTAGAATAGGGGGATAGGTATGTGGAAAAAGAGTATTAAAATAACAATTTTAATAAGCTTAATAATAAGTTTAATTATTGCATGGTCTATAGAAGATTGGTCTAGAACTGTACACGGAAAGCTCCCATCAAAAACTGCAGTAATTCTGCATGCTGTTAATAACAATTTAGTTCCGCTTGACCCTGATTTAGAGCCTCCGAGTTTTCTTTCTAGCTCAGCAAGGCCAGGTAAAGCTGCTATTTTAAAAGATGATGAGCTGATTCCGTTAGGCAATCAAAAAAACATTCCGGTTCGAATATATAGATACTCAGATGCAGAGGATGCTCCAGTTATTTTGTATTTTCATGGAGGAGCCTTCCTTGAAGGATATGGAAGTATAGATACACACGATAATGTTGTCCGATCTCTTGCAGCGAGGACAGGTGCTGTAGTAATAACCCCTGGTTATCGGGTCGCCCCGGATCATATTTTTCCTGCGGCCGTCAATGATAGTTACCGTTCTTTAGAATGGGCTTATGAAAATGCAGAACAATTTGGAGGAAATCCTGAAAAAATTGCAGTAGCAGGGGACAGTGCAGGAGGAAACCTTGCTGCCGTAACGGCATTAAAGGCAAGAGACGAAAATGGACCTGATTTGTTTGCTCAGCTTTTATATTATCCATTAACTACTTTTAAAGAAGTAGAATTTGATTCGAGAAGCACTTATGACAGTGGTTATTATTTACTATCAAGGAAAGTTATGTTAAAAGCAAGAGAAGCGTATACTCCAGAGTCGAGTATGTGGGATAACCCATATACTTCTCCGCTTGAAGCAGAAAACTTAGAAGGGCTTCCTCCGGCTATGGTCATCACAGCTCAATATGACCCATTAAGAGACGAAGGGGAATTGTATGCTGAAAAGCTGCATGAATCAGGTACTCCAGTTAAAACTGTTCGATACAATGGTGTTATGCATGGTTTTGTTTCTTTCTTTGAAATTATGAAAAGTGGTGAAATGGCATTAAATGAATCGGCTCTTTTCTTAACAAAAGCAGCGGATGAAACCATTACAGGGGAAGAAGAGTATAAACTAACTGTACAAAAAGCCCCCGCTGGCCTTAATCGAGTAAAAGAGGAAGCAGAAGCATTTGCAATAGCTGCCTTTTTGGTTGGAAAGAGTACGTATACGACAGTTACAAATTAGCCCGTTTTTAAAAGGATCTGTTAAAAAGCAGGTCCTTTTTTAATGGATATCAGGGGTGAAGAATCGTTTATTAGATGATTTAACCGGAATATGATCGATTTGAACGTCTTAAAAGGGATCAGTAAGGAATAAGCGTATATAAGTCCAAAATAGATAAAAAAACTTTCAAATACTCTATTTTATTTTTAGTTATGATGTGGTACACTCTTCATTGGAAATCGACAGAAAGACATAAATCGTCTGCTGTGACAGGCTTAGAAATAGAGTGAGATGAAGGGAGGCTTTCAAATGTTGAAGGCAATGAAACACAAATTCAACCAAAAAAGAGCAGTATGGGCAGAAGAAACAGCGCAGCGAATTGAAGAGTATGCAGAACAGCAGCGAACAGCATCGCTGGAAAAGATGAGAAAAGAAGAAGAGTTAAATCATTTACTGCATCACGAAATTGAAAAATATCTCTATACTATTCATCCTTCATTTTTGTTAAATCCTGATGTAGTAAAAGCACTTCACAATAGACTGATAGCCCGCTCGCAAGGCAGATTTTCTATATCTTTACACGTTACCAGCGAAATGAGACTTGCTTTGGATTTTTATAATTCCGATCTATCTATTTTCATTAGATTGCTTGAGAATAAAGGTTTTGAGTTAAAAGGAAACGAGGAGCGCATACTAACAGCTCTTTTAAATAAATTGAGTGAGAATAATTATCGTATGTATTTTGACCGTTATGGAGATTTTGTAAGCGAAAATAATTCTTTACAAAATGCTATATATAATTATCTCAAAATGGTTGAAGATCACAGCAAATATGATAGCGGCCGTCTTGATTTTCTTCATAAGTATTTAATTAATAAAGGGCTGCTTTCGCCTGAATTTACGAAAAAGAAGATGAAAAAGCTTGTTAAATCCTTTGATAAAATGTATGCAGACGAATATAAACTGACCCGCCTTCAAAAAAGAATGCATGACATTGGTTAAAAAGGGGCTGCCACAGAAGTCGACGATGATCGACTTAGGCAGTCCTTTCGTTTTTAATATTCAACTTTCGTTATAACAAAATATTGAAACTCTAGTCAGCTTTTCTCTTTTCGTTTTGGAATTCTTGTGGCAAAATAAAAATAATAACTCTTATCTAGGGGAGGGAGAGAAATGGCTAAAGAAATTCCTGCTTTTTTTATAGAAAAGCTTCATGAAGCAAAGGTTCAATTTGAACGTACTATTGATTGTAAGCACACTGAATTTGACGATCTTTATCCTTATATGAATGAGCAGCCCCAATTCTTTTGGTATAAAAGATATGTGGCATGGCAGGAGCTCCTCACTATTGTAAAACTTGCAAACGAACTAGATATTTCTTGGAAAGAGGAATTTAACGAAGCGCAGCAGCGTTTTATAGAAGATAAAGTTTTGGACGCAAAAGTTCTGGATGAATGGTATGGCAAAAAAAGGACAGAGGCCTAATAAACTAAAAAACTGGATGCCAATAGCATCCAGTTTTTTAGCGCTAGAATTCACCTTGAAGTACGATCACTAAATGGAGCTCTTAAAAGATAAGATGTGCAAGCCCTATAATCACGGGTAATGTGATAATAGTGCGTTCTAAAAAAATCAACACCAGGTCTGTAAATTTCACAGGAAGCTTAGAAGCAAGCAGCAGTCCGCCAACTTCTGACATATATATAAGCTGAGTAACGGATAACGCAGCAATAACAAACCGCGTCAGTTCGCTTTCTATTCCAGACCCTAAAATAGCAGGCAGAAACATATCAGCAAATCCAATTAACATCGTTTGAGAAGCTTCTGCTGCTTCAGGCACTTTCATAACTTCCAATAACGGCACAAATGGTGTACCAATTATCTCAAATAATGGAGTTGTCTCAGCAACAACGACGGCTATGGTCCCCAAAGCCATGACAACTGGAATAACTCCAATCCACATATCTAATACATTTTTAATGCCGCCTTTTACAATAGAGGACGCTCCATTTTGCACAGCTTTTTCCGAAGCCTGTTTAACCCCCCATTCGAATGGATTAAGGTGAGGCGGTCTTGATCTCTCATCTCTTTTGTTATTCCCATTAACATAATCATCTTTTTTGAGAGATAAAGGAGGAATTCTTGGCATTATCAATCCTGCTATAAAACCAGCTGCTACAATCGTAAAGTAATAAGGCACGATATATTGCATTAAATCCATCTCTGAAAGGATAACGATACTAAAAGTAATGGAAACGATAGAGAAGGTAGTACCGATAACAGCAGCTTCTCTTTTTGAATAGTAACCTTGTTCATATTGTTGGTTTGTAAGAAGAACACCTATGGTACCGTCACCCATCCAAGAAGCTGCACAATCAATAGAGGAGCGGCCAGGCAGTGTGAAAAGCGGTCTCATAATAGGAGTCAATATCGCCCCGCAAAATTCCAATAAACCAAAATTTAAAAGAAACGGAAGAAAAAATCCAGCAAACAAAAAGACAGTAATTAAAACGGGAATTAAATCAAATAATAACAAACCGCCAGTGTCTGGAGAGACAATCCATTCAGGTCCTAAATTGAACAAAACCATTAAAGAAAGGAGCAGGCCTATTGCTCGAATACCAAGCCAAACCCAGGAGACTTCAAATAAAGATTTCATTAATGGATTGGAAGCCCCGGTAATTTTAACAATAACTGACCCTGCTACGGCAATTAACATAAAAAATGCAGCTATCGCTGGAAGAGTATCAGCAGCAGCTTCTTGAAGCCAATTGGCCAGCATAGCAACGGGAATGAGTATTTCACCGTCTATAGATATAGGAATCATAAACAAGAAGACCCCTATTAGAGAGGGAATTAAAAACCGTAAAACCGATCCCTCTTTTTTTAATGTACTATCGCTCATATTCTCACCTCTTATTGTGTAAATATGCATTGTTATACTTTCATGCAGTTAAATTCCTAATAATTTCTTGCAAAAAGCACACTTGAAATTGCATAAATTCAAAAATACATTTATAAAAATAACATTATTTCAGAGTTTAATAAAGAGATAAATAATAATATTAATTTTCAGTATTCCTTCTATATAAAGGTAATTGTAGCATGAAATACTCTGGGTACAAAGAATCCCATACATATTTATGCTTTTTGGTTAAATAGTATTCTGAAAAATCAAAAACGAAAGAGGGAGCCTCTTTCGTTTTTGAAAATTTCACGTACTGTGTTACTACATATTTACTGAACAGATGACAATAAAGAAGGAATTTCAGATAAACTGCTTACTTCCCAATCAAATGAAATGGCTGGATCAGGGGCGGCATTGTCACGGTTAATCCAAATGTTTTTGATGCCGGCTCGATTTGACCCGAGTATATCTGTATTTAGGTTGTCACCAACCATAACAGCTTCATTTGTTTCAACAGAAAGCAGCTTCAGCGCATGGTTAAAAATAGCTGGATCAGGTTTGCCGATACCAAAGGCACCTGAAACTAATATGTAATCAAAAAAAGGAATTAGTTGAGGAGTCATATTAAGTTTTTCATCTTGTAATGTTGGTGCTCCGTTTGTTAAAAGAAATAATTGGTAATCTGTTTTTAGTTTTGAGAGAACCTCTAAAGTATCTTCATAAAGAAAGGGCAGCTTTTTTCGATGATAGCGGAATCTTTCTGCCAACTTCTGTCCGAGCTCTGGGTTATCAATACCGTGTTGAAAAAGTGAATTCGTCCATGCTTTTTTTTGATACTCCGGCATTACTTTGTACATTTTTCGAAATCCGATGTTGGTTTTGTCGGAAAATTCGCCCCATAATCCTTCAAAAGGGTTAATTCCAATTTTTTTCGTGAAGGAATATGTGTCATATGAAGCGTATAATTCAACTGCTTCCTTTCGGAGTGTGTGCTCTAATGCAGCATGAGCAACACCAGTTTCATCTTCAGCTTCTAAACATGCAGCTCTTAAAGATTCTTTTACACTTTTTTTATCCCAAAGCAGGGTGTCGTCAAGGTCAAATATTAAAGCTTTTAGCATTACAACGTCTCCTTTCTTAAGCCCAACGATATTATAACCCTTTAAAATAATGAAAGCATTAAAGAATTTCTTTCACAACACTTTTAATATCGATTTTTTGTTGTACAATAACAGTATAGATTCACAATTTTGACATGTTTTTTTTAATTTGCATTATTTTTTTTAAAATAATTTCTATACTTGTTTCTACATATTTATATTGCTTGTCAAAAAATGTCGTTTATTTTGTCCTGGCTTTTGAGAACGCGCTTACAACGTGTTAAAATAAAAGTACAGAGGAGATTTTTAAGTAAAAGTAATATAAGAATGCTCAAAACAGGTATACATCATTGAGGGGAGTGGTTGGAAAAGATTGCATGATAGAAAGTAATAGAGTATTTTCTTAAGAGAAAATGCATTACATATTTTTCAACCTTACCAAATATCACTTAGCAGTTGGAGGTAGAACCAGATGAACAAAAATTCAGCCAAGCATGACGAGCCATGGCAAGAATTTTATGGTCCGAATCTTGGTTATTTAATGGACCTTTATGAACAATACAAAGAAGACCCGGCATCCTTAGAACCTGAAACAAAAAAATGGTTTGACCAGTATGGAGCACCTCATGAAGAAAAAACGACTCATACAAATGGAGAAGCTGTCAGCACTGCAGAAGTTCAGCCACGAGCAGACACTATTACGAAAATTGCTGCTGCCGTTAAGCTGGCTGAAAACATTCGTATTCATGGCCATTTGTCAGCAGATGTAAATCCTCTCCAAGAACCAGGTGGAGAAACGTCCTTTTTAAAAATTCATGAATATGGATTATCAGAAGAAGACTTAAAACAGATTCCAGTTAATGTAATATGCCCGGATGCACCGGCTTATATTTCAAATGGGCTTGAAGCTATCAATCATTTAAAAGAAATGTATACAAAGTCCATTGCTTTTGAATTTGATCATGTACATGATATAGAAGAACATCAATGGTTAAATCGGCAAGTGGAATCAGGAGACATATACAAATCTTTATCTGAAGATAAAAGAAAAAAAATCCTCAAGAGTCTAACAGAAGTAGAAAGCTTTGAACAATTTCTGCATAAAACTTTTGTTGGACAAAAGCGGTTTTCTATAGAGGGTGTTGATTCTCTGGTCCCTATGCTCGACGAATTTGTACAAGATTCTATCCAGGACGGAGCTAGAAACGTAATGATTGGTATGGCCCATCGTGGACGTTTAAGTGTTTTAGCGCATGTGCTGGGTAAACCGTATGATCTCATATTCTCCGAATTTCAACACGCTCCAAACAAAGATTTAGTCCCTTCCGAAGGGTCCATAGGAATTAATTATGGTTGGACAGGAGATGTGAAGTACCATTTAGGAGCTCATAAAAAGGTGGAACAGGAATCTTTTGATTCCCGAATTACATTAGCAAATAATCCAAGTCATTTGGAATTTGTAAACCCGGTAGTGGAAGGTTATGCCAGAGCTGCCCAGGACGATCGTTCACAGCCAGGTTTTCCACAGCAGGACACTACTAAATCGGTAGCACTTCTTATCCATGGGGATGCTGCTTTTCCTGGAGAAGGCATTGTAACAGAAACCTTGAATATGAGCAGGTTAAAAGGGTATCAAACAGGCGGTACATTACACATTATTGCAAATAACCAACTAGGTTTTACCACTGATACGCATGACTCAAGGTCTACCACTTATGCAAGTGATCCAGCAAAAGGTTATGAAATTCCAATAGTCCATGTAAATGCAGATGACCCGGAGTCCTGTATGGCTGCTATTCATTTGGCTTATCAATATCGGCATCGGTTCAATAAAGATTTTGTTATTGACTTAATCGGCTATAGAAGATTCGGTCATAATGAGATGGACGAACCAGCTGCAACACAGCCATATTTGTATAACATAATTCGAAAGCATCCGACCGTACGAGAAAAGTATGCTGAAACTCTGGTAGCTGAAAATGTTTTTTCCTCTAAAGAAGAAACTAACTCCATAAAAGAAGAAGCAGAGAAATTATTGTTATCTCAATATGAAAAAGTAGCTGACAATAAATCGGAGGAACCAGAAAAAGTTGAAATACCACAAGAAGTGGAATCAAGACTTCCAGTGGTAGAAACCGGATATAATATTGACGATTTAAGACAGGTTAATAAAGAACTAATCACATGGCCCGATGGGTTTAGTGTTTTTCCGAAATTAAAAAAGATATTAGAGCGCAGGGAAAAAGCGTTAGAGGAAGATGGGAAAGTTGATTGGGCACATGCTGAAACGTTAGCGTTTGCTACTATTATTTCAGATGGCACACCTGTTCGTTTAACAGGTCAGGATTCTCAAAGAGGTACGTTTGCCCATCGTCATATAGTATTGCATGATCATAAGAACGGAGATATTTATTCACCGCTTCATACGTTATCTAAAGCAAAAGCATCTTTTGCCGTCCATAACAGTCCGCTTTCTGAAGGCTCTATTGTAGGCTTTGAATATGGATATAATGTGCATGCTCCTGAAACTTTAGTATTGTGGGAAGCGCAGTTCGGTGATTTTGCCAACGCAGCACAAGTGATTTTTGATCAATTCATTTCAGCTGGCCGTGCAAAATGGGGGCAAAAATCAGGAATGGTTCTATTATTGCCGCATGGTTATGAAGGTCAGGGGCCAGAGCATTCCAGCGCAAGACTTGAACGCTTTTTGACATTGGCAGCCGAAAATAACTGGAATGTTGCTAATGTAACAAGCTCGGCACAGTATTTTCATTTGCTTCGCCGTCAAGCTGCGACTTTAGGAACAGAAGAAATGAGACCATTAGTGCTTATGACGCCTAAAAGCCTTTTAAGAAATCAAAATGTAGCTTCTGCACCAAATGAATTTGCAGAAGGCCGTTTCCAGCCAGTACTGGAAGACCCTAAAACAGGCAAACAAAAAGATAACGTAACGAGGATTGTCTTTGCTTCAGGAAAAATGGCTGTAGATCTGCATGAAGCGCTCGAAGATGACAGTAACGAATGGCTTCACATTATTAGAATTGAAGAGTTATATCCGTTCCCGGAAAAAGAAATTAAAGAAATTATTCAAGGATACAAGAACATAAAAGAATTTAAATGGGTACAGGAAGAACCAGAAAATATGGGGCCGTGGAATTATATTCAACCGCTTCTGCGTGACATTGCTCCAAAAAATGTAACAACTAGTTATATAGGCAGACGCCGTCGTTCTAGTCCGTCTGAAGGGGATCCGAAATTGCACAAAAAAGAACAAAGTCGTATTATCAACGAAGCACTTACAGGAAAAGAATAAGGAGGACTCATTCATGGCTGAAATTAAAGTACCGGAGCTCGCTGAATCTATTACTGAAGGCACAATCGCAGAGTGGTTGAAACAACCTGGTGATCAAGTAGAAAAAGGGGAAAATATTGCAGAACTTGAAACAGATAAAGTGAATGTGGAAATTGCATCTGAAAAATCTGGTGTACTTCAGGAACTTCTTAAAGAACCTGGAGACACCGTAGAGGTTGGAGATGTAATTGCTGTAGTCGATGAAAATGGCGAGGCAGGCGGAAGTGAAAAAAGTGGAGATGAAAGTAAAAAAGAAACTGCTGAAGATAAAGCAGATCAATCACCAGAAAAAGAGGCAGAGAGTTCTAATGCTGCTGAAAGTAAGGAAGAAAGCGGACAAAGTGAGGAAGATTCTGCAGCAGACCGTCCGGTTGCTTCTCCAGCTGCTAGAAAACTTGCAAGAGAAAAAGGGTTGGACTTAAACCAAATTCCAACCAGGGACCCTCTTGGAAGAGTAAGAAAAGAAGATGTGGAAGACTATGAACAAAATAAAGCTGCTTCAACAAAAGCTGCTGGCAGCGGGGAAAAACCTAAGAAAGAAAATGCAGCTTCCCAAAAAGATGAATTCGAAGGTAAGCCTGTCGAACGTATAAAAATGTCTCGCCGCCGTCAAACTATTGCTAACAGGCTGGTAGATGTTCAACAGACGTCTGCGATGCTGACAACATTTAATGAAATAGACATGACAGCCGTCATGAATGTAAGAAAGAGAAGAAAAGAATCATTCCAGGAAGCTCATGATGTCCGGTTAGGTTTTATGTCATTCTTTACAAAAGCAGTAATCGCTGCATTGAAGCATTTCCCATTATTAAATGCAGAGATTCAAGGCAATGAGATTATCAAGAAGCAATTTTATGATATTGGTATGGCAGTTTCGACAGATGATGGACTCGTGGTTCCAGTCGTTAGAGATGCGGATAGAAAATCATTTGCTGAATTAGAGCAGGAAGTTGTAGATCTTTCGAAAAAAGCAAGAGATAACAAACTGACTCTGAAAGATTTACAAGGCGGCTCTTTTACAATCACGAATGGAGGCGTTTTTGGCTCTTTATTATCCACGCCAATTTTAAATGGTCCGCAGGTTGGTATTTTAGGCATGCATAAGATTCAATGGCGCCCAATTGCAATTGATGAAGAGAAAATGGAAAACCGCCCAATGATGTATATCGCTTTGTCTTATGATCATCGTATTGTTGACGGAAAAGAAGCAGTGAGCTTTTTGGTTAAAATAAAAGAACTTCTTGAAGATCCAGAAACTCTTCTATTAGAAGGATAATCACCATTTAATTTTAAGGGGCTGGGACAAAACCCAGTAATTAAAAAGAGTGGTACCCGCCAATACGTTGGTGAGTACCACTCTTTTTTTAATAAAATTCTAAAATGAAGTACGCAAAAAGGATACCTTCTGATAAAGTTAAAGTACACACACCAAAACAGTATCGGAGGTATCCTTATGTTTAAACATTATACCATGAATCAAGTCATTTTGCCGTTAGATTTAGAAATAAAACTTCAAGAAAATGATATAGCCTATGCCGTCAACGATGTCGTAGAGAGTATTCCGGATGAAGCATTCACTGGATTTTTGCGTAAAACAGGCTGTCCGGCTTATCATTCGCGAATGATGATGAAGGTAATTTTATGCGCTTATACGCAATCTGTTTTCTCTGGCAGAAAGATCGAAGGGTTATTGAAAGATAGTGTCCGAATGATGTGGTTAGCTCAAGGGTATGAACCAAGTTACCG
>NZ_JBHFQG010000048.1:0-21899 GCF_041949975.1 Alteribacillus sp. JSM 102045
TAATCACTTGTAAAAAAATGGATGTTGGACTACCTTTATAGCCCTATTGTCTTTTTTCTTCTGTAATATGGAATATAAAAATCAGAGTATTCCGAACAACTGATAAATGTCAATAAATGGTATATTTATATTGGTTTACAAGTGTATAAGATTTTTATGCAACGCTAGTGAGGAAATTATATTTTTACGAGTTGTGGATAAATATGCGGTAGAATATAGTTATTCCATTTGTTCACTATTACTAAAAGTTTAGGAACTAAGCAAATCTTGGAGAGCATCTTCCAATCGGGGGTAAGAGAATGAATAACCCCAGGTCAATGGCTTTTCAGGCAGTACCTTTTGACCTTCTAGAATCAGAACGCTCATGTCACCGAGCAGAGTTTTTATGGCAAAAGAAGGCGCTGGTAGCCAATGTGGCCGGCTTATAATACCTCCTAATTTCTTCCCGAAATTTTTCATTTTTTCGGGATTTGGAGAAGTGACGTTCATTGGCCCATTAACAATTTCTTTTTCTATTGCAAATACAAGCATTTCCACTACATCTTTTAAATGAACCCATGAATACCATTGTTCCCCGGAACCGGCTGGTCCTCCTGCAAAAAAAGAATAAGGAAGCATCATTTTTGGTAATGCTCCTTCTTTATCGTCAAGAATAAGCCCAAATCTGGCATAAACAGTTCTTACGCCAAGGCTTACTGCTTTTGAAGCTTCATGTTCCCACTTTTCACAAACGTTCTGCAGAAAATTTCTTCCTTCTGGGTTACTGCTTTCTGTGAAAGTAATATCTTTAGAGGTTCCATAATATCCGACGGCTGAAGCATTAATGAAGATTGATGACTTTGTTTCAGAAGCATGTATGATTCGTAAAACTTCCCGAGTAGCATCAACACGACTATTAAGTATTAAATTTTTTTGTTCTTTTGACCAGCGGGAGTTAATAGAAGCTCCAGCTAAATTCACAATGGCATCTAAAGGCGGCAGGTGGTTTTCCGGAGTACTGCCATCCTGCAGCCATTCTATGAAAGTGATATTTTCTTTATTTTGTTTGTTCTTATTGTTTCTTGTTAAGATATAAACATGGTGGCCATTTTTCGTAAGATAACCTGTTAACGCAGAACCAACCATTCCTGTTCCGCCTGTTACAGCAATATTCAAAACGCGTCGCTCCTTTTTAAATGTTGTTAGGAAAATATAAAAATTTTAAAAGGTAAGCAGTATAATAGAAAAACTTGGCAGATCTGGTTTTTCAATCCGCTGTTTAACTTTACCCATAACAAATAAAGACTAATCGTTTATATTTCAGGTATGTTAGGGGGCTCCAATGAAAATCTCCAAGATAACTACCCAGCGTAAAAGAAAAGATCGGTACAATATTTTCACAGAAGAAAACAGCCGAGAAGAATATACATTTAGCGTGGATGAAAACGTCCTTGTCACGTATCAGCTGAAAAAAGGGAAGACCTTAACTAAAGCTGAACTAGATGAAATAATGCATGCAGATCAACACAGAAAAGCGTTTAATGATGCTATTTACTATCTTACTCATTCAATGAGAACAGAACATCAATTAAGACAATATTTAATAAAAAAAGAATATAACGAAAGTGTCGTTGAAGAAGCAATAAAAAAAATAAAAGATTACAATTATATCGATGACGAGGAATTTGCAAAAGCATTTGTTCGGACTAAGATGAATACCACAGATAAAGGCCCTGTCGTAATAAGAGAAGAGCTTTATCAAAAAGGAATTCATTTTGATTTGGCGGAAAAAGCACTGCAGCAATTTTCAACAGAAGCACAGCTACAAGCTGCTCAATCTTTTATACAAAAAAAAGGGAAGCAAAAAAAGAACGAATCCGCCGCAGCTATGGAACAGCGGATTGCAAACAGTTTAGTCCGCAAAGGTTTTTCACTCGAAACAGCACTTAAAGCATGGGAAAATAAGATAGTGGAAGTTTCTGAAGAGGACGAGTATAGAGCTGTTTATGCTCAAGGAGAGAAGGCAAAGAAAAAATGGAAACATAAATACAGCGGCAGAAACCTCGAAATGAAAATCAAAGAATTTTTGTACCGAAAGGGCTTTCCGATGTTTTTAATTGAAAAATACTTAAAAGAAACAGAAATGGAGGATGAAGAAAATGGAGAAAAGATATAGTCAAATGTCAGAAAAGGAATTAAGAAATGAAATAACCGAATTAAATGAAAAGGCTAAAAAAGCAGAGCAGATGGGAATGGTAAGCGAGTTTGCTGTTTTGGAACGAAAGCGTGTCATGGCAGAAGCTTATTTAATTGACCCAGATGATTTTATGACGGGACAGCGTTATTCTATCAAACAAGATGGCGGTACGTTCTTTATTAAATATTTTAACGGAGTTTTTGCCTGGGGTTTTAGGGATCATTCTGAAGAGCTTGAAGCTTTGCCTATTTCATTATTAGAAGAATAAATGAAAGGAGAGATTAAAAGTGGAAGATGTGTTCCAGCGTCTAACAAACAAATTGCTAAACATTAATACGAATTTATCAGCCGGACAAGCTCGCACATGGATTGAATATCTATGGGAAGATTTTGAAGTAACCAGAGCACGCTCTGGAAGAGAGTATAAAGGTACTGAAGTGACTGAAAAAATTGTTAGGAAGTGGATTGAGCAGTATGGAGCTTACCTTCACAAGTATGAAGCGACAAACAGTAAATTTAACGAATTAAATAAAGAGAGAAACTATTTCACTCATTAGCACAGGGGAATTACTATTTATTTAAATAGTTTTTCCCCTTGCTTTAATTTTTTCTCTAAGGTTTCATCACTATAAATCCAGCCTGTGTAGGAAGTATATATGGTTAAGTCTTTATTTAAACGTACTACAGCTACAAAAGGGTAATATCCTTTACTTCGATAACGAAGGTCTATAAACTTAACTTCCCAGCCTCTATCAATTTCAGTTACTATCCAGCGGTAAGTTGGTGAAAAGGAAAGAAAAGCCGCCAGGTTACGGTCATTTCTGGCTGCATTAATAATTTTATTATCAGGAATCGGCTCAAACGGATAACTTTCAAAGTATTGAAGTTTTCCGTTTCTTGATTCAGTAACATGCAGGCGTTCTTTTGTCCGAATAACGAGGTGCCATTTATTCCAATTAAAAGTTGGGGAAATAAAAAAATGAGTAGCACCAGGATGGAATTGGGCTGCGCGCTTAAGCACTTTATTACGGGCTTTGATTCTCCACGCATAATAAAAGATCAGGCCAAAGTACAGTGAAAGAAACGTTATACCAGGTGGTGCCCCGTAACGCCAAAGAATGAAGCCAAGAATATGAGCAAGAAAAATTAAAGGATCGAAAATATTAATAACACCTAATGCAATCCAGCGTCTCGTAAAGGGCGATAATGCCTGAGTGCCGTAAGCATTAAAAATGTCAACAAATACATGAAGAAAAACAGCAATAAAAGTCCATATCCATAAATGAAAAAATGAAATTTCGGGAGATACGGCATAAATAGTTCCGGCTACGACTAGTGGCCACAGGAGGACAGCTGGAATTGAATGAGTAGGCCCGCGGTGGTATTTAATATAAACCGCATTGTTTCTTAGCTTAAGTATGGTATCAAAGTCAGGCGCCTGAGAACCGATGATAGTCGCAGCCATCACGGTTTGCATCGCTGCAGGATTCTCAGCTACTGCAGGGTCGAGTACAGCCAAGCCTCCAAGCCCAATACCCATTACTGCATGTGTGGCGGTATCCATTAGCACAGCCCTCCTACACTTCAATGTTGCACTGTTTAGTATATAAAAAATATAAGCAAATGACTTTCTCTATTATGACATAGCGAGCCAGGCTTTTTATTTCTGTATAAAAATACCAAGTTTTATTTGTTTTAGTTATACCCTATTATAAAGGTTGTAAAAAGGGGATGAGATGTATGAATCAAAAACTTCAAATTTTTATGGAATACAAAATAAAACCGGAAAAAGAACAAAAGTATAATCAGATTATGGAGGAGATCGCTGAAGCACTCCCGAATTATGAAGCAGAAAACTTTCAATGGTTCTCTGCTGCTGATCAGCAAGGTTTGTATGTTGAAATGTTTGAAGTTCCGACTTTGTCCCACTATCATACCTTAAAAAAGTGGCGCAGTTCAAAGGAACATCATATATTCGGAAAATTAGATGAGTGTGTAGAAGGCGGTATAAAAAAAATACATTGCTGGGCATTCCAAGCAAAAACAGAGCAATTAAGATCGACTTAATGGAGGTACACCATGGAATTGCAACTTGAGAAAATAAATGTAAATGAATTTCAGAATGATTTAATCAGCTGGTATGAACATAATAAACGAGACCTTCCCTGGAGAAAAACTCAGGATCCTTATCGGGTTTGGGTTTCTGAGATTATGCTCCAGCAGACAAAAGTAGACACTGTTATTCCTTATTTCAACCGGTTTTTGGAATGGTTTCCTACTCCTGAAGCGTTAGCTGAGGCAGATGAAGAGAAAGTAATGAAGGCCTGGGAAGGATTAGGCTATTATTCAAGAGCCCGAAACCTACAATCAGCCATTAAAGAAGTAGTTGAAGAATACGGAGGAGAAGTTCCAGCTTCAAAAAAAGAATTTTCTTCTTTAAAAGGAGTTGGACCTTATACGGCTGGTGCTGTGTTAAGTATTGCATTTGATCAGGCGGAACCGGCTGTAGACGGAAATGTAATGAGAGTATTTTCCAGAATACTCCTTATAAATGAAGATATTGGCAAATCAAAAACAAGGAAAATGTTTGAGGATATTATTCCTGAATTTTTAGAAGGGGTGCAGCCGTCTCAATTTAACCAGGCTCTAATGGAACTTGGAGCTATCGTTTGCACTCCAAAATCTCCTGGGTGTTTACTTTGTCCGGTTCAAAAGCACTGTGCTGCGAGAGAAGAAGGCATACAGGAAGAGCTGCCCGTAAAGGAAAAAAAGAAAGCTCCTAAATCAAAAGACATGGCTGCTGTAATTTTGAAAAATAAAGATGGACAGACATTATTTCATCAGCGTGGGGAAAAAGGGTTGTTAGCTCGTTTATGGGAGTATCCAAATGTAGAAATACCTTCAACTTCAGGTACCTCCGCGCATGAAACTTTACAACATTTTTTAAAAAAAGAATTTGGAATAGACGCTGAAATCGAACATAAAGTCCAAAAAGTACAGCATGTTTTCTCACATTTAGTTTGGAACATTACGGTATATGAAGCAAAAGCATTGCAATCCTCTAAAGAAATAAACGATTGTAAGTGGCTTTATCCTAATGAAACGGACGCCTATGCATTTCCCGTGTCCCACCAAAAAATTTTAGAAGCACATAAAGAAAAAGGAGATATAGAATGGAACTAGGTTTAACCGGTAAAAAAGTTCTTGTCACAGGCGGTTCCAAAGGTATCGGTAAAGGAATTGCCGCTTCTTTTATTCATGAAGGAGCATCTACAGCTATTGTGGCCCGTTCTGCAGATAATTTAAAAAGTGCAAAAGAAGACTTAAAGGATGTCTTTACTATCCAAGCTGATTTATTAAATGAAGGTGAGAGAAAAAGATCTTTTGAAGAATTTTTAGATACATTTGGAACCATAGACATTCTTATTAACAATGTAGGGGGAAGCAGTGGAGGAAAGGTAGAAGAGACTTCCCTGGCTGATTTTGAAAAAGCAATGAATTTAAACTATTTTTCTGCTGTCCATTTAAGTAAAATGGCTTTTTCAGTGATGAAAGAAAAACATTCAGGAAGTATTATTAATATTTCTTCTATCTATGGAAGAGAATCTGGCGGAAAACCAACATATAACAACTCTAAAGCTGCACTGATCAGTTTTACAAAAGCATTTGCAGATGAAGCGATAAAAGAAGGGATAAGAGTTAATTCCGTAGCACCTGGCGCAATACTGCATCCCAGCGGTAATTGGCAGAAACGCCTCGATCAAGATCCAGAGAAAATTAATGATTTTGTTGAGCGGGAAATACCAGCAGGCCGTTTTGGAAAAGTTGAGGAAGTCGCAAACGTTGTAACATTTCTAGCATCAGAGAAAGCGTCCTGGGTATCTGGAGCAAGCTTGAATGTAGATGGTGGACAATCAAAAATGAATATGTAGAAGGGGTTTTCTTTATGCTTTTTCATAATGATCCACATTATTATCCATATAGTTCAAAGAGAACTACAACTTATGCAAGAAACGGTGTTGTGGCAACCTCCCAGCCATTAGCTGCCCAAGCAGGATTAGATATATTAAAAAAAGGCGGTAATGCGGTAGATGCTGCTATTGCAGCGGCGGCAGCTTTAACAGTCGTTGAACCAACTTCTAATGGCATTGGCGGAGATGCTTTTGCTCTCGTATGGGTGAAAAACCAGCTGCATGGTTTAAATGCAAGCGGCCCAGCCCCTACTAATATTTCTATAGAAAGTTTAAAAAAAAGAGGAGTGGAACAAATTCCGCCATTTGGTTTCGTTCCTGTTACCATTCCAGGAGCTCCTGCAGGCTGGGCTGAACTCTCTGAAAAATTTGGCTGTCTTCCTTTTAAAGAATTGTTTGAATCTGCAATTGAATATGCAGAAGAGGGCTATCCGTTGTCTCCAGTTCTTGCTCATTTCTGGGAAAAAGGCGCTCTTACATACAAAGAACAATTAAATGGGGAAGAGTATAAAAATTGGTTTGAGACATTTACCCCACATGGACGCGTGCCAAAAGCAGGTGAAATGTGGAATTCTCCCTGCCATGCCGATACTTTAAAAAAAATAGCTGAAAGCAAGGCCAGAGATTTTTATGAAGGGGAATTGGCCGAGCAAATCGTTCAGTTTTCTAAACAGTATAATGGATACATAGAAAAGAGTGATCTAGAAAATTATAGGCCTGAATGGGTAGATCCTATACATGTTTCCTACAAAGGATATAATGTGTGGGAAATTCCACCGAACGGCCAGGGAACAATTGCACTTCAAGCCTTGAATATTATAGAGCACCTTAATTTAAAGGGCAGGGATGATGAAAAAACGCTTCATTCCAAAATTGAAGCATTGAAGCTTGCTTTTTCTGATGGTCTTCAATATATTACTGATCCCAGCGATATGAAGGTTGCTGCAGAAGCGCTATTATCAAAAGATTATGCTTTTCAAAGAAGCAGGAAAATTGGAGAGACAGCATTACATCCTGAACCTGGAGAGCCTCCAAAAGGAGGAACTGTTTATTTAGCAGCAGCGGATAAAGAGGGGAACATGGTTTCCTTTATACAAAGTAACTATATGGGATTTGGGTCAGGGTTAGTAGTACCAGAAACAGGTATTTCCTTACAAAATAGAGGGCACCACTTTTCCATGGATCCAAATCATGCTAACGTGATTCGCGGAGGAAAGAAAACATATCATACGATTATTCCGGGCTTTCTTACAAAAGAAAAAGAGGCAATCGGTCCATTTGGCGTTATGGGCGGGTTTATGCAGCCACAAGGTCATATGCAAGTGATCATGAATTCGATAGATTTTGGTTTAAATCCACAAGCGGCTCTTGATGCACCAAGGTGGCAATGGTTAAAAGATAAAAAAATAATGATGGAACATTCATTTCACCCTTCTATTGCCCAAAAGCTAGAAAAAAGAGGGCATAAAGTCGAAATTGCCCATTCGTCCGGGGCATTTGGCAGAGGACAAATGATTTGGCGGAATTCCGAAACAGGAGTTTATGCAGCCGGTACCGAAGCAAGAACGGATGGCACGATTAGTGCATGGTAAGATTCAATAAAGGTAAATAGTACGGCATTCATGCACAGTGACGTAGTTATGCCGTTGCTGCCATAGGGTGCGGTGTTTTTAAGTGGTCTTCTTCAAGCGGTACACAAGATTTTAATTACGCATATTTCTTTTTTTCTCATGATTTTGCATATGCAGGTCCTTGATTTGTTTTTTTGTTTCTGGAGTTCCCAGCTGATAAAGCATATCAAAAATTTTATCCATTCCACTTTGGTATTCATGACGATCGGTTTCTGTCGTTGATTCATCAAAGTGTCTAAACGTAAAAAGGTTTTGAATTTCCATATCATGGTCCTGAGTTTCATTTAACAAAAAGTCTAATTGCTCTAGCTCCTCCGGGGTAGCTTCAATTTCATATTGGATAAGGCTGCTGTCAGGAATTTTAACTTTACTTACATCGTCCATACTTATTGGGTTTAAATTAACGTAATAAATTTGTTTATCCATTGTTTCGCCTCCTTATCTTTCATAAATATTTTGTGTTTACTTCTAGGCTTTATACATCAAAAAAGCTGATTCACTTTTTAAGTGGATCAGCTTTTAATTCCTTTAAAGGGAATCAATTCCCAACTCTTTAAATAATTCTCTTGTTTCCGGACTGCCAAGCTCATAAATCTTAAGATATAGGTCTTTCATTTCGGTCTGCATTTCATCTTTTGCATGATCTGCTTTTGTCTCATTCATATTGAATGGTGTTTTCAGTTGTTTTAACATCAGAAATTCCCATAATAGATGGCTCTAATTGTACAAAATAGGTATTGCGTTCCATTGGAATCGCTCCTTTTTTATCTTTTTAAAACGCTATACCCAATATAGATAAAGGTTACACGGAAATTATTGGATTAATTGATTTGTAATACAATATTTCCGTTAAATGTATTATTTTCCAATGCTTTATGAGCTGATTCCGCCTCTTCTAACGGATAACTTTTGGCCAGGTGAGGTTTTAGGATTCCATTTGACAGGAGAATATTTATTTCAGAAGTTGCATGTTTCAAGGCCTCTGCTGGTGCTGTAAATAATAAAACCCCTAATAGGGAAGCATGTTTTTGATTTAATAAACGCCATGGAAGTTCAGGTGAATTGTTTTTCGGAGAACCTATTGCTACAATCCTTCCCCCTGTTTTCAGCAGGTTAAAATCACTTTCCATATTTTCGCTTAAAGACATATCTAAAATAACATCTATGCCTTCATTATTTGTTACCTCTAAGACTTTTTCTTCAAGGTTTGCATTTTTGTAGTTAATAACATAATGAGCTCCTGCTTCTTCAGCAATCTTTTCTTTTTCCTTTGAGCTTGCTGTAGCAATAGTTTTTGCACCGGTTTGAACAGCTAACTGCACTGCGGCATTTCCAACAGCTCCTGAAGCTCCATAAATTAAAACATTTTCTCCTTCTGTCAGTTTAGCTCTATTATATAAGGATAAGTGAGCAGTAAGAACGGGAATACCTAAAGTGGCGCCTTCGTCAAAACTAATATTATCAGGCAATGGATAGACGAAATCCTCAGTAGCTGTAACAAATTCAGCTGCCGTGCCTTTTATATTTGTCGCCCAGACTCTGTCTCCTGTTTGAAAGGAGTTAACGTTAGATCCAACCTTTGCTATAACGCCCGCTAAATCAAAATGGGGAATATGAGGAAAGGATGGTACTTCTCTTATTCCTTTTCGGAAATAAGTATCAACAGGGTTTATCCCGCTTGCTTTAACTTCTATTAATACTTCATCATGCTCTGGTACAGGTTTTTCTATGTCAGCAGTTTTTAATACTTCCGGACCTCCATATTCATTAAAAACAACAGCTTTCATTTTATTGCCTCCTCAGTAGTATAGATTTAATCTTCATTCAAAAATTCAGCAAGTCTTTCTGCAGCTTCAAGAAGTAAGTCTTCTTCTTGTACTAATGCAATACGAACATACCCTTCTCCACCATTGCCAAAAGCATTTCCCGGGGTAACCACTACGCCATGATCCAAAGCTTCTAATGCAAAAGATAAAGACGAATAAGGAGCAGGGATTTTGGCCCAAATAAACATACCGCCATCAGGTACTCTTACATCCCAGCCTTTTTCATGCAATTTGCTGATAAAAATATCACGTCGTTTTTTATACACACTTCGATGGTGATCTAAAAAAGAAATTTCATTCGTTAAAGCATAAGCAGCTGCTGTTTGGACAGGCTGAAAAACACCATAATCTATATTAGATTTTATATCAGCCAGAGGTTTTAAGTAAGATGGAAAGCCAATTAAATATCCAATTCTTGCACCAGCCATATTAAAGCTTTTGGATAAAGAATTAAATTCTACTGCAATTTTTTTTGCGTCTGGTACATGAAAGATGCTTAACGGTTTTTGACTGGAGAAGACTAATTCAGCATAAGCAAAATCGTGGACAATTAAAATATTATGTTCCAGACCAAACGCCACCGCTTGTTCAAAATACTGCTTATCTGCCATCGCAGCTGTAGGATTGCCAGGATAATTAAGAATCATTAATTTTGCTTTTTTTACTATCTCAATTGGAATATGGTCAAAGTCAGGCATGAAATTATTTTCTTCATTGACTGGAACCGTATATAAATCAGCCCCAGCTAAGGAAGCACACGCAGAATAAATAGGATAACCAGGATCAGGTGCGATAATATAGTCGCCAGAGTCTAAATAAGCCAGCGCCAAATGAGAAAGGCCATCCTGAGATCCCATAAGCTGAAGCACTTCGTCACTGTTTAAGATAATATTGAATTGTTTCTTATAATAGTGAACAACCGCTTCTTGAAATTCTCTCGTTCCTTTCAGAGAATAGCCGAACTGATCTTCTTTTTGTACTTCTTCTGAAAGTTTAGATCTTACAGAGGCTGGAGGAGGCAGGTCTGGGCTTCCGATACTTAAATCGATAATGTCTTCACCGGCTAGTATTTTTTTATTTTTTTTCTCTGCTAATTCTGTAAAAACACTAGCAGAAAGCGTGTTCATTCTTTGTGCAGGTTGTATCATAAATCAGGATCATCCTTTCTATATTTATTATAAAGCAAAATGGAATCCTATTGGCATAAAAAAATAGACCTGGCACTATGCCAGATCCAGGTATAACGTTTAATCAGGGTGAATGGTACTCCCGCGATCCCAGCTTGCTCCATTGTGAAAGGAGGGTCTATTGCGAATCTCTTCCAAGATTTCTCGATAAATCATGCCGCCTTCAGAGTTTAAATAAGGAAGGATTTGTTGGAAACTTTCATGAAAATGAGCAAGTTCTTTATCGGTCCATCTCTTTTTTGAGGTCATTACTAATTCGGAAAAATCTCTTCCAACATACATACAGTCATTCACCTTCTTTTTAAAATTATTTTATCTGTGAGGAGCTTTCCTTATACGTTATAATATTGGAAGCAAAACGAGCTCATTTAATGGTTGAAAGGTATAGGAGGAAAATGATGGATAATAAAGTAGCACTCGTAACTGGCAGCAGCCGAGGAATCGGAAAACAAATAGCTTTAAAATTAGCTGAAAACGGATATCATATTGTCGTGAACTATGCTCGGAGTAAAAAAGCGGCTTTGGAAACTGCTGAAGAAATACAATCGCTTGGTGTAAAATCTTTAGTTGTAAAAGCAAATGTAGGAAAAACAGAAAAAATTAAAGAACTTTTTTCTACTGTCGATGAAACGTTTGGCCGTCTGGATGTGTTTGTAAACAATGCCGCCTCAGGCGTTTTAAGGCCGGCTATGGAATTAGAAGAAAACCACTGGGACTGGACGATGAACATCAATAGTAAAGCGCTGTTGTTTTGTGCCCAGGAGGCGGCTAAGCTGATGGAAAAAAACAATGGTGGAAAAATCGTAAGTTTGAGCTCATTAGGTTCTCAACGGTATTTAAAAAATTATACAGCTGTAGGTGTTTCAAAAGCTGCTGTGGAAGCTTTAACAAGGTATTTAGCTGTAGAGCTTGCTGAAAAAGGAATTGTTGTTAATGCTGTATCAGGCGGTGCTGTGGATACAGAAGCACTAACTCATTTTCCAAATCGTGAGGAATTATTAGAAGAAGCAAAGAAGCGAACTCCAGCCGACCGCATGGTAAATGTAGATGATTTAGTGAAAGGAGTTATGTTTTTACTTTCAGACGATGCTTCCATGATCCGAGGACAAACAATAGTCATTGATGGCGGTATATCTCTTTTGACGTAAATTTTTCTCGCTTCTTTATGGATAATTTCTCGCTTTTAGGGGCAGGTTAATCCATGTGGAGGTGAATAAAATGGATAGAAACCAAAACCAACAACAAAACGCTTCACGCACTAACGCGCAGAAAGTTCGCCAGCAAAACGCTGCTGCTGCTAGAAACCAAAGCCAGCAGACTGAATTTGCAAGCGAAACAGATGTACAGCAAGTGAGACAACAAAATCAACAGTCTCAACAAAGAAAACAACAAAACCAACAACAAAACCAGCAACAGCAATAACAAGAACAAAAAAGGGCTCTATGGAAGGGTTGCTTCCTAAGAGCCCTTTTTTATTATTTTACTGTTATTATTGAAACATTGGGAAAACATATTGAACTAAAAACCAAAGAAATCCAAAAAAGATAAGAATATAAGCAAAATACTTAATGAAAGTCGAAGCGACACTTGATTTGTCTTCTTTTTTCTCTATATGTCTTTCCTCGTATTCATGATCTGGCATCCTTCTAGGCATTGTCACTTCCTCCCCTTTTTGTTTTACTAAACATTTCCCTCCCTTGATTACTAGTAAACATTTTTAAAATTAAACATGATGACCATAGAAAGTTGTATTTCGTTTAGTTTTCTTTATCGTAAACAAGATGTATAATACATAAGATAGAGAATAGAAAAGAGGAAGGAGAAGGGCATGGAATTCCCGGAAACCGGAAGATTAATCGAAATTCAAAGCTATAAACATGACGGAACTCTTCACCGTATCTGGGAGGAAACCCTGATCTTACAAGGCACATCAAAAGAAGTGATCGGCGGAAACGATCGAATTCTTGTTCATGAATCAGATGGGAGAGCATGGAGGACCAGGGAACCGGCAATCTGTTATTTTCATAGGGAAAAATGGTTTAATGTTATAGGCATGGTCCGGGCAGATGGTATTCATTATTATTGTAATTTAGGCACCCCTTTTGTATGGGATGAAGAAGCTTTGAAATATATAGATTATGATTTGGATATTAAAGTTTATCCTGATATGACATATCAGTTGTTAGATGAAGATGAATACGAAAGACATAAAGAAGAGATGAATTATCCAAAAAAAATTAATCTGCAGATTTCTAAATCTGTGGAAGAGCTGCAGAGTTGGATTTACCAAAGAAAGGGGCCATTTAACCCCCAATTTGTAGAACAATGGTATGAACGTTTTTTGTTTTTTCGGTAATAGAGGTGAATAATGGGAAGTATTAGAAGATATTTGCAATTCGTTAAGCCGTATAAAAAAGTTATTTTTATTACAATAATAATTGGCGTTTTAAAGTTTGGCATTCCACTTTTAACTCCGCTGATCCTTGCCTATGTGATTGACGACATCATTCTTGCAGAAACGATAGAAAACGAGGAAAAAATTAGTACTTTATTTTGGCTGGTTGGGGGAGCCATTACAGCTTTTCTCATTCTAAGGCCACCCATTGAGTATTATCGCCAATACTTTGCCCAATGGACTGGGAGCAAGGTTTTATATGATATAAGAGATCAATTATTCGCTCACATTCAAAAGTTGAGCTTGCGATTTTATTCAAATAGAAAAGCCGGTGAAATCATTTCCCGGGTAATACATGATGTCGAACAAACAAAAAACTTTGTCATTACAGGGTTAATGAATATTTGGCTTGATATGGTCACCATTATAATTGCAATGGTTATTATGTTAACGATGAATGGGTGGCTTACTTTGGTTGCGCTTGCATTATTTCCTTTGTATGGTTTTTCTATTAAGTATTTTTACTCCAGGCTGCGTCACTTAACTAAAGTAAGGTCTCAGGCATTGGCTGATGTTCAAGGTCATTTGCATGAACGAGTACAAGGGATGAATGTTATCAGAAGCTTTGCTCTCGAAGATTACGAACAAGAACAATTCGGAAAACGGAACAGCCACTTTCTTGATAAAGCGATTGATCATACAAAATGGAATGCAAAGACGTTTGCTGTGGTAAATACAATTACCGATATAGCACCTTTAATCGTCATACTAGCTGCAGGGTACTTTGTACTGACGTCAGGACTCGAGGTTGGTGAAATGGTAGCATTTGTTTCTTATATGGAGCGTTTGTACAACCCATTAAGAAGGCTGGTCAATTCTTCTACTACCTTAACGCAATCGATTGCGTCTATGGACCGTGTTTTTGAATTTATAGATGAGAAATATGATATACAGGATAAAAACACAGCTGTCCCGCTTGAATATACTAGTGGATCCATAGAATTCGCCAATGTTATTTTTCAATATGAAGAAAACAGTGAAAAAGTGTTAAGACACATCGATTTATCTGTAACAGCCGGTGAAACAATTGCTTTAGTTGGAATGAGCGGAGGGGGAAAAAGTACTTTAGTCAGTCTCATTCCAAGGTTTTACGACGTAACTTCAGGAGCTATCAAATTAGACGGCAGGGATATCCGTGATTATGAAGTACGGACACTTCGAGATAAAATAGGCATGGTGCTGCAGGATAATGTACTATTTAGTGATTCTGTTAAAATGAATATATTAATGGGCAATCCTCATGCAACCCATGAAGAAGTAGTGGAAGCGGCCAAAAAGGCAAATGCAGATGGGTTTATCAATGAGCTGACTAATGGTTATGACACTCCTGTAGGAGAACGCGGAGTAAAATTGTCTGGTGGCCAAAAGCAACGCATTGCGATTGCAAGAGTATTTTTAAAAAATCCTCCGATTTTGATTTTTGACGAGGCGACTTCGGCTCTTGATCTGGAAAGTGAGCATCTTATTCAAGAAGCAATGGAGAATCTGGCTAAAAATAGAACAACATTTATAGTAGCGCATCGTCTTTCAACCATCACACACGCCGATAGAATTGTTGTAATAGAAAACGGGACAGTAGTGGAATCAGGAAATCACTCTCAATTAATGCAGCGTGAAGGTTCCTATCGAAAATTATTCGAAGTACAGAATGTATAGAAAAAGGAGACAGCACTTTTAATGTGTGTCTCCTTTTTGTTTTAGTAGCAAACTTTTTTTATTCTTCTATTCTTTTTTCAATATCTACATTATTTTCAGATTTGTGATAGCTGAAAAAACTTTCTACAAGTGTATCTAAATGTTCTAGCTGCTCATTATATTCAATAATGTGAGAGACGACAGGCAAAATGTGGAGCCACTCTTCACGATTAATTTCTTTGTGGTCATATAAATCCATAAATAAATCAGTTAAAGATTCTCTGCCTTCATCTACTTCTTCTGCCATTTCTTCTGTCAAATGTATATTCACCTTTCCTATATAACGAAGCAAAATACGTTCATGGTAATCTGTTAAATAATCAAGCTGCTGCTTTATAAGTTTTTGCATTCGATCTGGCATATGCTGAATTTCGTTTTCATAACGATCAAACGTTTTAAGTATGGTAAATGATTTTTTTAATGTTACAATCATTTGTTTAAAAACAACGAGTTTGCGTCCTTTACTTAATTTGTTTTTCAGAAAATAATTTCGCTCTTCCTTATAAAGAAGGTATAAGTTATCTAATTTAATGATGGATTCATTAATGAGCGGAATGTCTTTTTTCAGGGTTTGCTGGTTTGTTTCGTGTCTTGTGATAAGTCTAATCCATCGAATAATTTCTTCTGTTAAGTCAGAAATTTTATAATACAATTTTGTTTCATGTTTAGGTGGCAAAAACACAAGGTTAACAGTAAAAGCAGCAAAAACCCCAAGCATAATTAATGAAAATCGTTCAAACGCGAAATATAAAAATCCTTCTTGTGGGTTTCCCATAATAATAATAATAGTAACTAAAGCCAGCGAAATGGCAGAAGCTTCGAGTTTCAGTTTTAAAATAATAACAATAGCTAACATTACAGCTGCCCCAATAATCACGGGATCGTGACCGAATGTTACTGCGAAAATAATAGCTATGGCAGCTCCTATAACATTTGCCTGAACTTGTTCAAGGATGGTTTGATACGTTTTAAAGATGGAAGGCTGTATCGCAAAAGTAGCTGAAACAGCTGCGAAAAACGAGGGCTCAAGGCCTGCCCACGAAGCAGCATACATAGCTAAAACAATGGATAGGCCGGTTTTGAAAATTCTTGCCCCGAGTTTCATGGAAACGTTCTATTCCTTTCTTTTCCAATCGGGGGATCCCGAAAGGTTATTCTTTATATTTATTGATGTTAATAACGTCACGTTCAAAGCACTTTTTCTTTGTATTCCCACGAAAGGAAGAGAGTATCCCACCGATAACAAATTACTGTTCTTTATCTAATTCATCAAACGCTTTTTCTGCTGCATTTATAGTTTCTTCAATATCTTTTTCCTCATGTGCTGTAGTGATAAACCATGCTTCATATTTTGAAGGAGCTAAATTGATACCTTGATCCAGCATTTTTTTGAAAAACTTACTAAACAGCAGTTCATCGCTGTTTTCTGCATCATTGTAGTTATTTACTTTCGTTGAAGTAAAATAAAGAGTTAAAGCTCCTTTTAAGCGATTAATGGTAGCAGGAACCGTGTGGTTATTAATTATTTTGTTTAAACCTTTTTCTAAGAGAGATCCTAAATGATCTAGTTTATCATAAACTCCTTCTTCTTTTAGTACTTCTAAACAAGCAATCCCAGCACTAATAGAAGCAGGGTTTCCAGACATCGTTCCCGCTTGATATGCCGGTCCTAGAGGAGCTACGTTTTCCATGATATCTATTCTCCCGCCATACGCACCAATTGGAAGACCGCCGCCGATAATTTTCCCCATTGCTGTCATATCAGGAGTGACGCCAAGAAGGTTTTGTGCTCCTCCATACATAAATCGAAAGGCTGTAATAACTTCGTCGTAAATAACAAGAGCACCGGCATCGTGAGTAAGTTCATTTATTTTTTCTAAAAAACCAGGAGCTGGTTCAACGATTCCAAAATTGCCTACAATAGGTTCAACTAAAACTGCTGCCACTTCATCTCCCCACTCATTTAGAGCAGCCTTTAAGCTTTCAGGGTCATTAAACGGAATCGTGATCACCTCTTCTGCAATATTTTTTGTTACACCCGCAGAATCAGGAGAACCAAGAGTGGATGGACCAGACCCGGCAGCAACTAAAACAAGATCTGAATGACCGTGGTAACAGCCTGCAAATTTAATTATTTTGTTACGTCCGGTATATGCTCTAGCTACCCTGATTGTTGTCATGACTGCTTCTGTGCCTGAATTAACAAAGCGAACTTTTTCTAATGAAGGAATAGCTTCTTTTAACATCTTGGCAAAGTTATTTTCAAGCTTTGTTGGGGTTCCGTACAGAGTTCCGTTTTGTGCAGCTTTGGTGATGGCACGGGTTATATGCGGATGAGCATGACCAGTAATAATGGGACCGTAAGCTCCTAAAAAATCAATGTATTGATTTCCGTCTACATCGTAAAAATATGCTCCTTCCCCTTTTTCCATGAATACAGGCGTTCCGCCGCCTACACCTTTAAAAGAGCGAGATGGGCTGTTTACTCCGCCGACAATATGATCACATGCTTCCTTATATAATAACTCTGATTGAGTCATTTTCATTTTAAGTTCCTCCTTATGAAAAGTACTTTACATTGTACCATTTAAGCACAATTTTTAAGGGAGATAAAAGAACTATTCAATTTATTTGTTAAAAATCTGAAATGAAGGTACGCTTAATATAGAACTAAAATATTTTTTAGAAAGGATGAACTATATTATGGCACCAACAGTAGGCAGCAAAGCACCAGATTTTACATTACCAGCTAGCAATGGGAAGGAAGTTAGCCTTTCTGATTACAGAGGCAAAAATATTGTTCTTTATTTTTATCCAAAAGATATGACTCCCGGCTGCACGACTGAAGCTTGTGATTTCCGTGATTATACGGAAGAATTTGATGATACTAACACAGTTATTCTTGGAGTCAGCCCTGACCCGGTGGATAAGCATAAAAAGTTTATTGAAAAGCATGGTTTACCTTTTCTACTTTTGGCCGACGAAAACAAAAAAGCAGCAGAATTATATGATGTGTGGGAGTTAAAGAAAAATTTTGGAAAAGAATACATGGGAATTGTACGTTCAACGTTTATCATTGATAAAGACGGTAAGCTGGTTAAGGAGTGGAGAAAAGTTAGAGTGAAGGATCATGTAAAAGAAGCTCTAAACTATATGAAAGAAAATCTGTGAAAAAGGAGCTAACCTGCAGTGGCCATTCTTTCCACTTCTATGTTAACAGCAGAACTAAGAGACAAGTTGAAAAAGAATTATAAAAATGAAAACTTTATTTTTTGTGAAAATATAGATCAAGCAAGACCTTATTAAAAAAAAACTGAAATTTTAATTACCCTAGGAGAAGACTTGACTGATCAGGAAATAGAAGAAGCAAAAAAATGCGGTGGATCATGGTGATTTCGGCAGGGATGGATTTAATGCCTTTTAAAGCTACTGCTGAAAAGGGGATTTTAGATTTTAGTCACAAACGCTAAAGGTATTCACAAAAAACCAATGGCTGGATACACCATGTCAATGATTCTTCAGTATTCCAGAAAGTCAGATGTATTTAAAAACCAGGAAAGAAACAAGGTTTGGAACAGAAGTATAGAAATGACCGAAATAAATCAGTAATCTATCGGAATATTGGGAGCGGGGGCTATCGGCGAAGAGACAGCCAGGTTTTCAAAAGCTTTTGGTCTCCGTACAATAGGGTTGAACCGGCATGGAAGCTCCGTTAAGAATATAGATAAACTCGTAACAGTAAATGACATGCACGCTCTTTTAAAAGAAGATGATTATTTCGTTTCTGTTCTGCCGGCTACGAAGGAGACACATCGAATCATAGGGGAAGAAGCTTTTAAAATGATGAAGAAAGAAGCAGTTTTTATAAATATAGGCAGGGGTCAGACGCTAGATGAAGAAGCACTTATAAATGCCTTACATAATGGTGAAATAGCCCATGCTGTATTAGATGTGTTTACCCAAGAGCCTCTTCCCGAAAAACACCCGTTTTGGGAAATGGAAAAAGTAACTGTAACTCCCCATATTTCAGGGGTATCAAAAAATTATCTTCCTCGGACAATTGACATTTTTCATAAAAACCTTAACGCGTTCAGGCGGGGCGGTAGTCAGCTAATAAAAAAGATTGATGTAAAGCAAGGCTATTAAGAAAAAATGAGAAAAATTAATTGTTGAAATGCATACAATAAGCATTAGGAGGAATCCATGGTGAAGTTAATGGTCTGTATTGTGAACGATTTGTACACAGCAGAATTAGAAAAACAGATGCAGTATAAAGGGTACCGTATGACAGAGCTGTCAAGCAGCGGCGAATTTTTAAAAAAAGGAAACACTACTTTTCTTTTTGGTGTGGATGAAAAAGAAATAGAACATTTAAAGAAAGATTTAAAAGAAATCTGCATATCATATGAAAAGAAAAAACGCAGGAGGGTTGATACCTCCCACCGTTATACTTCCTTTGTATTAGCTGCTGAAGATGCTATGCTGTTTACTAATCCTTCTTCTTAAACATTCTTATACAAGTGCTTTTATTGACAGCGTTCATATCCATCGGATAAAATAAATTATAAGAATTATAATGTAAGAATTGTTTTATTAGGAAAGAGAGGTGCATGACGATGGCGAACGAACAACTTCAAGAAGCAGTAGATGCTTTAAAGAAAACGAAGGTTCGCATGACTCCGCAACGTCATGCCATTTTGGAATTTTTATATGATTCGATGAGCCATCCGACGGCAGATGAAATATACAAGGCCCTCGAAGGTAAATTCCCAAATATGAGCGTTGCTACGGTTTATAATAATCTTCGTGTTTTTAAAGAAGTTGGGATTGTAAAAGAATTGACTTACGGGGATTCTTCAAGTCGATTCGATTGTGTGACGACAGACCATTATCATGTGATTTGTTCTAATTGCGGTAAAATTGTTGACTTTCATTACCCTGGATTGGATGAAGTGGAAACTCTAGCAGAGCATGTAACAGGTTTTCAGGTCAACAATCATCGAATGGAAGTTTACGGAACTTGTCCGGATTGTAAAAATATTTCAAAGCACTAAATTCTCTAAGCAATAAAAGAAAGGGCTGTCTCCAGGAATTTGGAGACAGCCTTTTTGCGTTTTATATAATTTTTCCTAGTTTTCCTCTGTCTGTTATTGAAAGGCTACTTATTTTTGATTTGTGAATAAAGCTTTTTTATTTAATTGTTTCTAGCTTTTTTATTATATTTTGGATTAAACTCTTCCCCTTCAAGCTCTTTGTCAAGCGTCAGTGGTTCGTCGCAGTACATACAGGCATCAACACGTCCAAGGATTTTAGTTACTTTACCGCAGTTAGGACACTCCACTTTCACTGTGTTAGTGGAGATCATACCAATCCAAAAGTACACCGCACTGCTTGATAGTACAAATATAAATCCAAGCAGCATCGTTGTGGTCATAATTATAGGGGAAGAACGGAAAAAGATACCAATATACATAACAAATATTCCAATGAAAACTAAAGACAAAGCAAATGTTCTTATCCGATTAATTTTATTGGTTGCTTTTGCTGTCATATGTGACCCTCCTGAATTCAAAGTATAGCAAAAAAAAATTAATTGCGCACCACACTTCCATTATAAAATTTTCATAAGAAAAAGGGTTTTTCATTGGTTTGTCGAACATTTCTTTCATAAATAACATTAATAAACAGGGCATCTAATATAAATGAACGGTTTAAAATATATGAAAGGGGAGAAATAGATGGAGGGATTATTACGTAATTTGTATCAAGAACGTGCAAGTGATCCGTTCACAAAAGGGGTGTTTTTAGTAGAAAGAACACCTGGACAAGAATCTTTCACTGATTTTTTTGATGCGGTAATTGTGATTATCTGCGAAGAAGAAGGCGCAGCGAAAATAAAACATTACAATTGCTCTGGGGTAAGCGCTGCTTTACACATTGTCACAGAAAGAGAGCTTTTTTACTGGGTCCTATCTGGAACCAATAGAAAAATGTTAGACTGGCTTTTTAGGGGTAAAATTCTTTTTAATAGAAATGAATATATAACTAATCTGAAATTAAGGTTAAGTGAATTTCCAAAAGAAGACCGTCTGCAAAAGACAGGAATTGAATTCGCGAAATTAATACGGAGGTTTGAAGACGGGAAAGCATTATTCAACCTTCATCATTATTTGGATGCTTTTAATCATATTTTGCATGCTCTCCATCATTTAGCACGATTATCTGTAATTGAAAAAGGTTTATACCCTGAAGTAACAGTATGGAGACAGGTTAGAGAAGTAGATCCTGAGACGTATAAGCTGTACCATGAGCTCATTGTGGGTGATGAAGGTATTGAAAAAAGGTTAGAACTTCTTATGATCGCAATAGAATTCGCTATAAGGTCAAAAATACATATTGGAAAAGCCCACCTTTCTGCAGTTATGAATAAGAAGGCAGGGTTATGGAGTTATGATGAGTTAGCTTCATCTCGAGAAGTGCAGGATTATGTTATTGATCTAGAAATATTACTTCAATATCTAGTAGAAAACGGTCAGGTCAAAAGAGTCGAAGAGCCATCGAAAACCTCGGGTGTATTTCATTTAAGGTACACTTTTTAAAAATAAATCAAAAAAATCGAAAGAAAGTATTGACTGTTTATTATAAGGGTGTTAAATTATTCATTGTCGCTGTTAACGCAGAGGCAATTCGCACCAATTCAAAAAATCTAGCAAAAAAAGTTGTTGACATGGATTGGGAGAAATGATAAATTATAAAAGTCGCCAATTGAGGCGGAGAAAGTTGTCCTTTGAAAATTGAATGAAAGTCAAGCGTCTGTTACTTTCTTTAACGAATTATTTTTAAGATACAGCTTGTATCAATCTCTTTTCATGGAGAGTTTGATCCTGGCTCAGGACGAACGCTGGCGGCGTGCCTAATACATGCAAGTCGAGCGCGGGAAGCAGGCAGATCCCTTCGG
>NZ_JBHFQG010000049.1:0-21812 GCF_041949975.1 Alteribacillus sp. JSM 102045
CAAAAGTAGATAAAACGAATCCTAACCAGATTGGTGCATCTATGCCGGGAACCGTCGTGAAAAAGCTTGTGGAAAAAGGTGAAAAAGTCAAAAAAGGCGACCACCTTATGATTACAGAGGCCATGAAAATGGAAACAACGGTACAAGCTCCTATTAATGGATTAATTAAAGAAGTATATGTCTCCGGGGGAGAAACTATTGAAACGGGTGACTTATTATTAGAAATACAAAGTTAAAGACTAAAGAAGAATTATGCAAAATTTATCATATTCCAAAATCTAGGAATCGACAGGTGAATTCCTTCTGTGATCCCTTTAAAATAAACTGGGGGTAACTACCCCGACCCTCTCCAATGACCTCACGTATCCGTAAATAAAGGGATGGAACAATGAGTCCATCCCTACTTTTCCCTACATAGAATTTTTTGAAATTTACTAAGCAACAACTTGAATATAGAAATAAATGTCCTGAAAAATCTCTTGGGGACTGTGATAGAGAATGCAGAATTTTTTCCGTTTTGTCCATGATAAAGTGATTCTGCTCGTCTCAAGCGATCACCCTTTAGCGGAGAGAAAAAAGTCTCCCTCTCAGAGCTGAAAGATTAGAAATATATCCTCATTCGCTCGAGTGCAGGACTTCATAACTCTTTAATGCAAGCCATTCTCCAAAGTGGAGTTAGCCGAACGTGAATTTAGAAAGTTAACATGTTGAAACCATAAAAGGGTTTGTGGAGGAAAGATTAGGCACCAGTTTTTCAAGAACAGATTGCCCGCTCGATATTAACCCCTCACCTACGGATTATCGAAATTGACGTTCCTTTTGTCAAAGGTAACTGGGTTAGGAATCCCAAAGGGCAGCAGCCTGCTCACTGCCGAAACCTTCCGTGATTTTCTATTACATTCGTATTCGGAACCTAATCATTAGTCAGAAGAAAGATGATCTCTTTTGGAAATGAACTCTTTTATAACCGCCTTTTCTTTTCTTTGCTCTAAAACTGACAAATAGAACGTTCGCTGGACGGAGTCTAGTGTATCAATTATTTTAATTCGGCCTGATTTTTCTGCTGGAATAGCTGCTAAATGAGAGACGCAGCTAATTCCAACACCTTCTTCCACCGCTGCAATCAAGGCTTCTGTGTTACCCACTTGGAGGACCGAACGCAAGGAAGCAAGCGATGCACCGTGCTGTTGTAGATATTCTTCCATGGCTTTTCTCGTACCAGACCCTTCTTCTCTTAGAACAAAATCAAACTCCTTCAGCCTTTCCCAACTCTCTGTCGGGGAGTGGCACAAAGGATGATCTACAGGTGCAATGACGACTAGTTTATCAGAAGCCACAGCAGTGGAGTAGAATGCAGGAGAAGAAGGCTCTACTCCTACAATGGCCATGTCTATTTTCTCTCGTTCTAATTTTTCCAGCACTTTTTCTGAATCACTGACCTCGAGAGACACCGCCACATTAGGAAATTGGGAACGAAAAATTCGGATCCAGCGCGGCATAAGATAGGTACCGGGAATTGTGCTCGTACCGATCACCAAACGCCCCGACAACGTATCGTGGTAATTTTGAATATCTACTTCAATCCTTTTCCATTGTTTCAAAATTTCTTTCGCCTGGCGGTATAGAAACTCGCCAGCAGGGGTGGGAATAATTCCAGAAGAGTAACGATCTATCAGAGAAATATTCAGATCTTCTTCTAAGCTTTTTATTTGCCTGCTGACTGCAGGCTGAGAACAATGTAAGTGAGCTGCTACTTCTGAAAAATTACGTTTTTCTACAATCAATATGAAATTCTCTAGTTTTCTTAAATTCATACGTTCTCCCACCCACTTCTTTCATTAAAGTATAGACTTCGCTTCCTTCAGACGCTGTACCGCTGTAAACAGTACCATCCCTAAAAAAACGAGGGCCAAAACGGCGATATAATCCGTCCATATCATCATTATGGATAGTAAAATAAAACTTTCTGTTCTCTCAGCTAAGCCCGCTTGATAGTAAAAAGACTTTTTCCCTTGTTTGTCTGCTAAGGCACCTACGGTTAGAAAAATCGTCATAGAGAGAATAAACGATGCCGTCAATATTAGCAATGCCCACATCGCCTCAGGGAATCGAAAAGCAAGCCCTAGTATGACACTAATTTCAACCAAACGATCAAATGTAATATCCATGAGTGTTCCCCAGGCCGAAGGAGTGGTTTCCCTTGCAAGCGCACCATCAACGACATCCAAAAAACCGGATAACCAGAGGGCAAATAACGCGTAAGCTAGTTGGTCAATATAAATAAGAACCCCAACAGACGCTCCTAACAAAAAGCCAACAATTGTGACTTGATTAGCGGTCACTCCCCATCGGGATAATTTTTTCGCTGTAAAATCGATAAAGGGATCTATGTACTTTCTAGCATGGGTATCGAGCATGTCTCTTCTCCTAGTATACGTCGTTAAGTTTAACAAGCGAACGTTGATCCGTTGTAATATGGACCACGTCATCGACGTTCCATTCATTATCCCCCGGAAGGGTAAGATACCGTGAATGTTGTTCTAATTCTATTTGATAAAAGTATTGGCCGGAGCGCATCCATTTTCCTGACACTGTTCCCTTATACGTGACCTCACTCTCTTTGGCAAGAGGGCATGTTTGTATCTTGAGTTTATCATTAGAAATAAAATAATCTCCGACCATAATACCTTCTGAAAAAAACTCAGCAACTTCCTTGTTTTTTGGGCTTTGATATACCTGTAATGGCTTGTCTACTTGATGAATCATACCATTCGTCATCACAGCAATCCGGTCTCCAAGAATCATCGCCTCTTCTTTATCATGGGTGACAAATAAGGCAGTCATTCCTTCCTTTTTCAACATTCTCTTCATCCATGTCCGTAAAGATATTCTTAGAACTGCATCGAGACTGCTAAATGGTTCATCGAACAAAATTAATTTAGGTTTTGTCACCAACGCTCTCGCAAAGGCGACACGCTGCTTTTGCCCACCCGATAATTCATGAGGGTATGCATTAAAATAGGGGCCCATTTCGACTTTCTTTATAATATCTACACTTTCCCTTTCTCTCTCTTTCTTACCGATCTTTTGCAACTTTAATCCGTAAGCTACATTTTCTAAAACAGTCATGTGAGGAAAAAGCAAAGATTGCTGGAACATCATGACAATAGGTCGTTTCTCGGCTTTCTTACTCGTAATATCTTCGCCCTCTAGTAACATTCTACCTCCAGCTAATGGTAGAAGACCAGCAATCGCACGCAGCAATGTAGTTTTTCCACCTCCTGAGGGACCAACCACACAAAGAATTTCTCCTTGTACAACCGAGAGGTTCACCTCGTGAAAAATGGTGTGATTATGAAAGGATATCGTTAGATTCTCACACTGAAGCCATATAGGTTGCATCATTTTTCCTTTGCCTTTCTCTTTTTCTTTTCCTCATTGCCATACAGATTTCCAAGATTACAAGAATCAAAATCGGAATGAGAATAAACAAGACGGAGAGCGCAGCGATCACCGGACGGTCCACACTAGAGAGGTAAGGATAATAAACCATCGCAAGCGTTACCACACGCCCCCCGCCAATTAACGCAGTAAGCACATACTGACTGAGAGAAATCACGAATGTTAAAACGATCACTGCTCTTAAGCTTGGAAAGAGAAGGGGGAAGGTCACGGTACGGAACACCGCCCAGGCAGAAGCTCCTAAGCTTCGTGCTGCATCTTCGTATTTTGTCCCGATATTTTCATATCCAGCTCTCAGAATTCTAATCGTATACGGAAGAGTAGGGACTAAATGGATTAGCATGACACCAATCCACGTGTCTGCCAGCCCGAACTGGATGACAGTCAACAAAATTCCCATGCCTACAGCAAGCGTCGGAATTAAAATAGGCAAGAGAAGAAAAGTTTCAATGAATGATTTCCCTTTAAAATCATAGTGTGCTAATGCCTTTCCCGCTGGAAGTCCAAGGACAATATTTAAAATAACCACTCCCTGCCCTATCATCATCGATAGGAAACAAGCTGACCAAATATTCGGATCTTGGAAGACGACCTGCCAAGCTCTCAAGCTAAAGGATTCCGGGAAGAGCTGCGGCCAGCGCCACATATAAGCGAAACTTGAAAGGAAAAGTACCGCAGGAGGTGCTAACAAACCAAATAGAAAGCCAGCTAATAATATTTTTTTCGCCATTCGAACCAGAGATAGTTTCACCTTTTACCTTCCCCTTGTCATATGTAGTCGCCTTTTCTGGGAAAGACGAAAAGCGATAAAAGCAACCGCTGCAATAAATAAAGTTGTTACACTCATTAATGCATAAGCTAGTGGACGACCGCCCCAATCATTTTCGAAGAACCATTGATGAGATAAAAGCGGAAGCATTTTTGGATACGTCACACCTAGGACGTAAGGGACTTCAAAAGCGGCTATAGTGAAAGAAAACAGAATAATTCCTGTCTCTACCACAACAGGGAAAAGCCGTGGCCATTCCGCTGTTTTAAAGACTTCCCAATAGCCTCCTCCAAGTGTTCTAATTACTGCTTCCGTATCGGGTTCCAATTGATAATAAACAGGGAGCAGCATTAATATCACAAAAGGTACTTCCTTCCAAATGTATGTGAGAATAATGCCATAACCATTTCGATCCTGTATCGAGATGGGAAACGCCGACATTTCCTCGATCCAGCCAATCTGGAAAAGAAATGATGAAAACAAACCACTTTCAGAAAAAAATAGAATAACCAAATAAGCTGCTACGAGGTGAGGAATAAGCATGGGCACCCACACAAGAACCTTCCATTTATTTCTAATGAAATATTTGTAAATAATTCTTATTAGAAGGATACCAATAAGCAAGGAGAAAAAGGTAGAAACGGCCGCGATATATAGGCTGTGGAAAAAAGAGTCCCAAAAAGCTGGACTGGTGAATAGTTCATGATAATATTGAAACGTCCAGCTGCCTGTTTCCCAGGATCTCAAGCTTTCCATAAATGACTGAAGCACTCCATAACCAACTAGTAATCCAATAACTAGAATACTAGGAAGAAGGAGAAGATACGGTTTCATTACTTGTTGTCTGTAACACTTCACTCAGCCAATTCTCCTTTATCCACCCGATATATTCAGGGTCCATTTCATTCAAATAATTCTCTTCTAGCTCATCAGCGGGCAAAACACTTGCACCTCGCTTTATTGTCGTAAATGATTCTTGATAGGATTCAGGCAAGGCATCGATGTCTAGTACCGTATTCTCTCCCCAAACAGCAGGTTTCATTTTTTCCAGCTGGGCTTCCGGGGATAACATATCGTTGATCGCTACCATAGCGCCAGCTGTATTTGGACTGTTAAATGGAATGGAGAGAAAATGCAGATTACCAATAGAGCCTGGTTCCATTATGAAACTTTTCGTCGTCTCTGGGAAAATCCCTTCCTCTATCAAGCGTTCTGCTCTCGCTTCATTATACCCCATAGTAAATAACACTTCTCCTTGACTGTATAAATGATCGAGATCAGCCATCGTGGCTGGATATGTCTCGCCATTTTTCCACAAGTGCGGCTCGATGTCATTTAAGTATCCCCAGATCTCACCTGCGTGTTCTTCCGCAAGATTTTCGTCAAATTCTTTGTCTTGTAGTTCTTCTACTCCTATTTTTGCATACAAAAGATGTTTTAAAAACCCGCTTCCATTGAAAGCTTGTGCTTCGGGATAAGTAAAGGTACCTGGGCTTTCCTTTACCCATTCTGCTAGTTCTGTGAAGTTTCTCGGGGGTTCGTCTACTTTCGCCGAATCATAGAAAAAGACATATTGTACTTTCCCCCATGGCGCTTCCATTCCTTCAATCGGGGTGCCGAAATCATATTGCACATCAGAACGATCACTTCCTACATACTCCTTCACATTCGGAAGGTATTCCGTAAAAGATCCCCAGAGAAGTCCATGTTCTTTTGCATTTTTGAAATTTTCCCCATTGATCCAAACGATATCCATAACCCCTTCGCTATTCCCTGCTCTTTTTTCGGTTTGAAGTTTCTGAAGAAATTCCGTGGTATCCATAGGATACCGTTTTAATGTGATGTCATATTGTTCCTTTAAACGAGGGGCAACCCAATCATCAATATAACGGTTATTGCCTTCATCTCCTCCCCACATATAGAAATGAACTTCCGTACCTTCCGCTTCCTCAACAATCTCATCCCATGTTTTTTCCGCGTGAGCTTCCACAGGCTCTTCATTTCCCTCGTCTCCTTCACGGCATCCTCCTAGAAAAAGAACAATCCCGATGATAACTACCCTGATCTTTATCAGTAGCTTTCTCTGTTTCATCTTTTCACTTCCTTTATAACTTGCAATTTGCTTGGCATTCGAAGTATTTCTCCCACTGTTGCAAAAAGAAAAACAGGGCCCAGCCGAATGCTTGAAAGCATAAAAATGTACGAAGATCGATGGACATCAACCAAAGAGTCAAGCTTCCTATCATTAATAATAACAGCAGCACCCAGCGTATGTGCCATACAATACGCTGGATAACTGCCGCTTTTTTAGCATTTATGTGCATGTGCGTCCTACTCCTTATCCACTCCTATGCATTTTTCTCATACCTACTACTTTAGGCCAAATAAGTCCGCCAATCACGGTAATCGCAATCACTACCGTGAAGGCAAAGAAGAGAATCTGGACACTTCCTGATGCAGTTTCTCCAAGATAGGAATACAATAATGTCGCCGGAAGCTGCCCCAGACCCGTCGCCCAGAAGAAGTGTCGGAAGGAAATCGACGTCACCCCAGCAGCATAACTCACGAGGTCAAAAGAAACGATGGGAACTAGCCTTGCCAGAAACACGGAATGTTTTCCGTATTTTTCAAAGAAACGGTCCCACCACTCTAAGGCGCGTCTGCTCACTATTTTTTCTACCACCGGGCGTCCAAAGAATTTCGCAATAAAATAACAAAGAATAGCACCGAGCATGGCACTAGACCAGGAAAGCACGGCCCCCCAGACCCAGCCGAACAACAGACCATTGGCAAAGGTGATGACAAAAGCAGGAAGCGGAGCAATCACAGACTGGAACACCATCAGTAAGCCTGAAACAACAGCAGCTAGAGGGCCAAATGATAGCAAATAATCCCGAAACCCTTCTACGTCGGCTTCCGCTAAAGCTGCTGATGCTCTATTCACTCCTGCCTGCACTTCTCCTTGGCCTAAATAAATAAAAAGGAAGACCCCACTAAGGATGAAAAAAGAAACCATTCCGTAGCGAGAAAATGTGCTAAAGGAACTCCATGTCATTGGAGCTCCTTTCTTAAAGGAGAGCGGGTGCTTCTGTGCCGTATATAACGCGGACAGTCCTACTACGACCCACACCATCAAAAACAAATTCATTTCAGAAAGCGTAAGAACCGGTTCCAAAAACAAGCCTTTTCGTGCGATGTAGGCAGGCATGATAAGTAAAGAACCATTTGCAATCGTAGTCACGAGGATGGTCAATAAACTGACCGGTAAAGAGATCCATACAAAAAGCCGCCTGCCCCAGTAAACAAATAACTTTTCCCCCATAAACAGGGCCACAAAATAGCACCACACCCCTGCACTCATTAACACTAAAATAAGGTACTCGCTATTAAAACGCATATCAATCCAAGCATTTTGAACCAATAGTAAAGATCCAGCGAGCCCTAGGATGGAAAAAAGAAATAAAGAGGCAATGATATGGCTGCCAAACTTTAATAAAGCATTCATATAAGCCCCTCCATTACTTCTCAAAGCTATACGTTAAGACAACTGGCTCACCGTCTTCTGGCAAGACGTCAGGATTCCCGCGAAACTCAGCATCTCCATTTTCAAACGTGCCTGCCGCATGTGAAGCATTGCTTGCAATTCCTACTGGACAACTGTCGAAGCACATGAAACAGCCTGTCATGTTTTCTTTCGCATTTTCATAGTTTCCCCCAAAACGGTAAGCTATTTCTTTTCCCGTTGAATCTACCATCACTTTATTAATATCATAGGTTTTGTCGGCACCGTCCCAAGTAATCGATACCGTCACAGGATCCCCCTGGATAATATCTCCCTCTGGCGTTTCCTCAAACCTTTCGCTATCATCTCCGCCTTTTTCTACAGCTGGTTCACCGCCCGCTTCGCTAAGTGCATTATAAAAAGAAAGCGGGTTTGCATAGCCTTTGAAGACAGCCTGATCTCCATACTTACCTTCTACCCAGTTCAGTCCGTGGCGTGTTGGTTCCACCAAGTATTTACCATTTACTGTTGCATATACTTTCACACTATTATTTTCTTCATCTACGTAAATCGATTTTTCTTCACTTAATTCTTCTTCACTTGACGCATAAAATTCATCTAAATTCTCTTCTTCTACTTCCGCACTAGAAGAGGAACACCCCGCTTTAATCAACAACACGAAAGCAACAAGAAAATAAAACATGGTACCTTTTTTAAATTGTAGTTTATGCATAAAAACATTCCTTTCTATTATCTTGCATTTTTCCATTTGTATGGCAGTGTCTGAATGGTCTTGGGTTCTATGATCGTTTCCACCCCATGTAATAATTCAGTGACAATCGTCTTTTGAAGGTCTTTTCTTCCTGCTCCTCCAAAGCTTCTCCCGAGCGGAAAACGAACATAGTGAGCCCGTGGTACTCCCACTTTTTCTGTGATATCGGGTAAATGTGTAAGTGAAATGGTGGCGATGTCCTGTTTTTCTACTTCTTGCTGGATCAACCCGACGGATTGATGACAAATATATCAGCCAGGGGAGAGCAGCAGAACGTCTACATGATCGTTCTGAAGTGTTTCTATCACTTGAGGAATTGATTGCTTCATGAGGGCTTTGGTGTTAGGAATGTAGCCCATCATGCCTATATGGTTTGGAGAAACGCTTCCTATCATTCCTTCCCCTTCCAGCTCATGAAGGTGTTCTAACGGAAAGATACAGCTTATATCTTTTTCTGCATCGTTTGTGTCGTAGTGAGTATGACTAATCATTAATTCTTGATGCGTTGCAGTTTTTGGTATGTAGCGTAAGCTGCAGTCTCCTTCTTCCACTTGAAAAATGCTGTCCGTCTTTAAGTGAACACCAGCTGTTGTTAGAAATGCTACCTTCCATTCTTTCATCGGTTTTGAAGGCATCGACAGGCCGATATCAGAATCCCTTTTTTCTATCATCGCTTTCGCTTTCTTTTTAAAAAATTCATGACGCAGCATTTTCCTCATTTTTTTATCTCCCCCTTTCAAATAAATAAAAAATCCCCCCAACAGAAGTTACTGCCAGGACCATGCCAAAAAACAACAGGGAGACGGCCACAGAAACAGACTCCCCTACCCCAACAAGAGTAAATAGATACGCATAACTCCCTTCTCGAATACCCAGTCCATTAATCGAAATAGGGATCATTGTTAAAACAGAAATTAAAGAAACAAATGCCAACTGCGACCAAAAAGGAATTGTTACTCCCATAGACCGGTATAATAAATCAGTGATCCACACAAAGCACACTTGAAAAGCTAATGAAAAGCATATAAGCTCCAAAAATAACTTTCCTTTTTTATGAGTATGAATGACGTTATAAAAAGCAGCTGCATTCTTTCCAAGTTTCCTTTTTAAATAGGAAGAAATTTGCTCATTAAACAAGAGGCTATAAGTAAGGACACATAAGGAAAATAGGAAAATGACTTCAAATAGGAAAGTACCCGTCTGATTCATAGAAAGCAGTCCAATTGTCATGATGATAAAAAGAGCAATACCTGCAAACACCCGCTCTGTTGTAACAGAAGCAATGGAGTTTGCTGCTCCAATCTGCTTACCTGCAAGGTACATCCTTACCCCATCGCCGCCAATACTTCCAGGAAGGAAATTATTAAAGAAAAAACCGATATAATACCATTTCAAACACGTAAAAAAGTGGAGATCTTCGCCTTCACGACAAAGAATGTACCATTTATACCCGCTGATCCAAATGCACAAATGAGCGGCCAAAAAAGCCACCACAAGAAAACCAATATTCGCTTGGGATATGTACGAAACAAACTCCCGCCAGTCAATATAAAAGACTAAAAAAAGACAAGCAGCAAGAGAGATTAATAAACGAACGGAAAACCGGATGATCTGACGCCAGTTTTTCTTTTTTTCTGACATATCCATTCCGTTCTTTATCTCGTGTTCTAGCATGATTATCACCCCCTAGGTAATTTCATCAGGGCAGGAAAAATATGAAAATGATAAATTGTAATAAGATAAATAAAAAAAAGCTATAATTAGTTTACCATGATATTTGTATGAGAAAAATAAGTAAGAAATACCTCAAATAACACTTTAAATGAGCAAATATCAGCACTTCTCATAGAAGAAGGAGAGAATGTCACAGATTTGCAGATAAGAACCAAGAGAGCTATCCGATGAGCAGAAACGTACCGCTTCCGTGCCTGTTCCTATTAAGGATTCACAAGCTTTACTTCCTGCAATCGGTTCAGTGCTCAGCAGCCAAAGTTCAGCGGATAGAACAAAAAGTTCAATGCTTGAACCAATATATTCAGCGCTTCAAAGCAAAAGTCCGGCGGTTAACTCAAATAGCTTGGCTACACCCTATCATAACTGCCATAATCCATTTCACGGAACAAAAAGCTTACACTAATTTGTCAGCCAGTGGTACCAGTATGTATGCCATTGATCAAAAAATGGCGAATTGACAAGCAAACTCCTGCTCTGCTGTGTCGGAGCTCCCACACCTGTAGGGATAACAAATTGATTGGTTAATGTCATTAAAGGAACTTCATTCGGACTATTGTCCTCCATGTCTATCGCTGAACCAATGACAAAGCCGCGCTCTTCAATGGCATTTTCATCCCAAAAGCCGGTGAAATAGTAAGGTAGGAATTCCAATATTACTATCCGATAAAGATTCATCGCCTTAACATTTTCCATAAAAAAACCACTTTCTTTATCTGTATGCTAATCATCTAGTTACTTAATTTTTGATAAAAAAATTGCTGTATATCCCAACTGACCCGATAATATAGTTTCAAGCCACAAAATTTTCAATATTCGTACTGTCAATAAAAACGAAGACAGAAATGGTTCAATATGGATTGATTAAATTTTAAACTACTTCTTTTAAAAACAATTTATTAATCGCTTCTGTAAATTCTCTCATATTTTTGATGTTCTCTAGTTGAATGATCATTTCAATTATTTGCTCACTATTTTTCCTGCTTATAATTGGTTCTGTCAAAGAAAGAAATTTCTGTTTGATTTCAAAATCTGATACCTCTCTGAAAGGTTTGACTAATCCTAAATGTTTTGACCCTCGTTGACACATATTTAGTTTATATAGAAGTTCCTTAATTAAATATTCTCTTCCTATATCTTGTATATCCGGACTAAAAGTTAAATTAGAATTTGAAAAACGATCTCCCTTACGTTCAATTCCCTTTTCGGTAAGATATGATGAGTTAACGCCGGCCATACTACCCCAGGCGGCTACATCACATTGATCAATGGAACAATCAATAGTATTCATTAAAGGAGAATAAGTAATATAATGTTCAGCAGATCCTAAAACATACTCTATTTTATTTTCAGGCAACCCAATGACGCGGCTCCCCCCTGCTCCAGCTCCCATGGCGGCCCAGGAACAATGTTGATTAATATTTGAACCCGGATGATTACCGATCATCTCCGACCGAATTCCTACCTCGTACCCTACCAGCAAAGCGGATAAAAAGGTTTCACCACTTACCTCTCTCTCTTCTGAGATAGCAAAAATGGCGGGGAAAATAATAGAACCAAGGGGGCCATTGATTAAAGAATGACTATCGTCGAATCTTAGAGCACGGGCCATTGTTGCGTTCATAAATGCTGCTCCAACTGAATTTAATTTTTCAGGTGATAAATAGACGGAGCAATCCCCTTTTTTCCAGAGTTCAAAAGTATAATCTTTTGCACTTTTAAATTCCTTTGTTTGAGAGCCTGCTATTATACTTCCGACAATATCTATAATTGCTTTTTTCAGCGTTTCTTGGACTACCGGTTGAGTATCTTTATATTGCTCTTCCAGAATATAAGTTGTCATTCTATTCATCATAAAGCCCTCCCTGTCTTTTTTAATCAATTAACTCTTCTTCCTTTAACCAGTTTCTACTGACTTCAAGAGTGTTTGCATGTACGATATCCACTTGATAATTAAGGGTCCTTATTGTTTCATTATCTAAACGTTCAGCAATGTTGTTTAAGAATTCGGGCAAATCGTTAAACTTTTCCATCACTTCTTTCCTTATTACCGGAGCTACGTTATAGGCTGGAAAAAATGACTGGTCATCCTCTAACGCAACAACATTTAAGTTCTGCATATTTCCATCAGTAACAAAACCAACGATAGCATCTACGCGTTTTTCCTCCAGAGCCTTGTACGTTAAACTAGAATCTAGCCTAATAACTTGTTCAGATGATAGGTGAAAATCGTAGGCTTCTTCCATTCCCTTGAGCCCATCTTCTCTCTTGTAAAATTCTGTTTCAGAAGCCAATTTTAATTCGCCCCTATTTTTAATGTAGTCTGCTAAATCTGAAATAGTTGTAATCTCATACTTTTTAGAAAACTCCTCTCTCACTAGAATAGAGTAGGTGTTATTAAAATCAGATTTTTCAAGCCAATAAATATCGTTTTCTTTTTCTAATTCTTTTACTTTTTTATAAGCTGTCTCTGGATCATTTTCCCCTTCTTCATTTAAATAAAGCATAAGAGCAGTTCCTGTATATTCCCAGTAGAAATCTATAATGCCATCTACCAGAGCAGAACGAAGATCGTGACTTGACATGTTACTGACTGCTTCGATTTCATACCCATTTTCTCTTAAATATACCGAGGTGATAGTTAAGAGAAGTGACTGTTCTGTAAAATCCTTGGCTCCAATAGTTAATTTACCTTTACTTTCTGGTTGTTCTTCTAATTCATTATTTGGTTGCTCATTCACACACCCAAACAATAAAATAAGTAACAAAAAAAACAAAATAAGTGTTTTTTTCTTACAGTTTTTAAATAATTTATTTTCCATGAGTCCTCCCTCCTGTATAATGCAAAAATCATGCCGACTTGAAAGCCTTTACTTTTTGATATTGAATTGAAAATTAGTAAAAAATTTTCTTGATGCCGTAAAAAATTTTTTACAAAAAAGGGACAATCTAGAATTACTGATTCTCCCTATCCTTTTTGGAAATATTTGTTCATTTTATATAATAAATTTTGACGAGAAATTCCTAATTTCTTTGCAGCTGTCGCCGGTTGACCTGTAGCTTCATCCAATGCCTTAAGAATCAACTGTTTTTCTATATTTTCTAGTTTCTCAGGAAGAGGTTTATTATTTTCAATATATGTCTCTTGAATGTCATCACTTGCTTTAGACTCTCTTACTTCCATTGGAAAATCATCAATATACAATGAGGTACCTTGACACAAGACGACGGCTCTTTCTATTGCATTTTCTAACTCTCTTACGTTCCCTGGCCAGTTATAATTTTTCAAAACGTTTAAAGCGTCCCTATCAACAGTGTAATTACGTCCGTCCTTTTTTCTAAAACCATCTAGAAACTTTTCAAGCAACAAGGGGATGTCATCTTTCCTTTGTCGCAAAGGGGGGATATAGATATCTACAATATTTAACCGGTAATACAGGTCTTCACGAAATAATCCCTTATCTACCATTGTCCTCAAATTTCGATTAGTAGCTGTAATAATTCTGACATCAACATGCTTAACTTCATCACTGCCTACGGGAATATAGGCTTTATCCTGTGTTACCTGAAGCAGTTTTGCTTGAAATGCTGGGGAAATCTCTCCTATCTCATCTAAAAAAATCGTCCCCCCATTAGCCGCTTCAAATTTTCCTTTTCTGTTGCTTTGTGCTCCGGTAAATGCTCCTTTTTTATGCCCAAACAGCTCGGTTTCTAATAGCTGTTCAGGTATCGATGCACAGTTTACTGGAATAAATGGTGATTTGCTTCGTGCACTGAAATTATGAACGGACTTTGCAATTAAGCTCTTCCCTGTACCGCTTTCTCCCTGAATTAAAACATTCGCATCTGTTGTGGCAACTCGTTCAACCAACTTAAATATTTTTTTCATAACAGAACTAGCTCCAAATATCTCATCTATGATTGTAGTTTGTTTTAATCTTTCCTTTAATGCATCATTTTCTTCTTTTACTTTCAGCCATTCTATCGCTTTTTCTATAACTATAGACAACTGATCAATTTTTACCGGTTTAGTGATATAATCAAAAGCTCCTGCTTTCATTGCCGTCACTGCATTTTCAACATTAGCGTAAGCCGTCATTAGTATATATATTTTCTTTGGATAGAAGGAGGTAAATTCTCTTAATAAATCCACCCCATTACAATCCGGGAGTTTTAAATCAAGGAAAACAATATCAACATCTAACTCTCTTATCTTATTTCGAGCTTCTTGTCCATTAGCTGCAGTAAACACGGTATATCCACGTTTTTTCAGGGAAATCTGGAATATTTTTAATAATTTATGTTCATCGTCAACCAATAATATCGATCTCATCATAGTCTTCCCCTTCCTCTAGACATTTCGGCAAAGTGACATAAATCGCTGTCCCTTCCCCTTCTTCACTTTTTACACTTATTTCCCCATCCTGTTGTGTTATAATTTCAAAAGCAATCGATAACCCTAAACCGGTCCCTTCTTTTTTGGTAGTGTAAAAAGGGTTAAAAATCCAGTTAACCTTTGAAGAAGGAATTCCATGCCCTGTGTCTCTAATTTCTATATCCCAATTGAAACCTTTATCTTCTAGGTTAACAGACAGCTCACCGCCTGATTCCATTGCCTGTATGCTATTTAAAATTATATTTAAAAAGATTTGTCCTAATTTACTCTCATTAGATAGAACATAGGCAAAATCATACTTTCGGTAATCATATATCACTTTAATTTGATATTCATCAAATTTTTTTCTTAATAATGATAACAATTCATCAAAAATCAGAACTAGATTAATTTTCTCTGTTACAACTTCACTGTGGTCCTTGGCCAATTTCAGGAAATCTGTTAAAAGCAAGTTCATACGTTCTGTAGTTGCAACAATATCGTCGCTTAATTCTTTTATAAAATCCTTATTTAATTCGTTATCCATTGTTTCGAATTGAATGCCTTCAGCAGCTGCTTGAATAATACTTAGTGGGTTTTTTATTTCGTGGGCGATTCCAGATGTCAGTTGTCCTAAAGAAGCTAACCTCTCATTTTGCTTTACATAGTTTTCTAATTTTTTTACTTCACTCACATCACGTATAATTAACAGGGTACCAACTTTATTCTTAATTTCATCTATAAATCTGGCAGAATAAATGCGTACCTCATATTCTCTATCCTTTGTATCTATCAATGACGCTTCTACTTCGTGAAATTCCCTTCCTTTTAAAAATTTTTCCCAGGAAACACTTTCTTTTCGGTTATTACTTTTAAGGGGTATGTTAAATATCAAATTACCCACTGCCTCTTTTCTTTTACATCTTGTTAACTTTTCTGCCCCCTTATTAAAAGTTAAAATCTTGCCATTTTGATTAGTTGTTATTACAGCATAAGGGATTGATTCTAGAATATTAGCCATCCTTTTACCTTTATTAGTAAGTTCGCTTGCCATACTTTGCATCGTAACAGATAAGTCTTGTAACTCATCATTTGTGTTAATGAGGTTAAAATCACTTCTTTTGCCACCTTGATATTCTTTTGCTTGATTGATAAGATTATAAATTGGCTTAACTACACTATTAGTACCAAATATAGTAAATAATACTGCCATTAAGGAGACCATCAAAAATCCTTCTATTAAAACTTTTTGTACAGTGACAACTGGAAGAATAGCCTGTTGCTCTGTTTCTCCAACGATTAATCCAAATTCGCTTGTTAAAATAGGACGATATGCTAAAAGCATCTTTTGAGCAAATATGATCCCCTCCCAATTTCCAATACGACTTTTATTCAAAAAATCATTTACTGGATGATTTTGCAAAGATTCCCCAATATAACTCTCATCCGTATGTGCAATGATCCTGCCATTCCTATCAATCAGTGCATTTATCCCTTCTTGGCCAATTTGTACTTGGCTCAAGGCGGTTGACAAACTTTCCAAATTTACAAGTGCACTGACTCCACCTTTAAATTCTCCATCTCTATCAATAAAAGGTACGGATATCGCAATTGTTTGTGTGCCATTTTCCAGCGTAATTAAATTTGAGATATAATAGGTTTTACTCCAATGAATCCGCTGACTGATTTCATCTAAATCCTTGTCTCGAAAAAAATAGTTGTCAGGCACTGAAATAAGTCTTTCTCCTTCTTCATTGAAAACTTGCACATAATCGAAAAAAGCATTCTCTAACATCAATTCGCTTAATTCCTTATGTAAACCCTCACCTTCGACCTCGTTCTCTAAAGCATCCGGATCAACATTATTGAGTTCACTTACCATTTGTTGAATTACTACATCCATGTGACTGGAGAGAGTTTTGGCCATTAACTCATTACGTTCATCTATTCCTTCCCGAATTGAATGATTTAATACAAAGGTTGCAATAGAAAATATGATGGTTAAGGAAACAATACTTCCAACAAGAGACAATAAAAAATATTTTTTTGTTAATTTAGATCGGAGAAATATCATGTCCTTTTTATTCCCTTTCATAATCGGAAACGTATTGAGTTATTTTTCTTTTTATTATATTAAAGTGCACTTATTTTCTAAATAGAATAATGTTCTTTCTTTTTTTGGTTAATAACTTTGAATATGTTATAATCATGATTATTTAATTATAATTAAAACAAAAAGGGGCGGTTTTATGTTAAAAACAAAGGGACTAGAAGGAATTGTAGCAACAACATCATGTATAAGTTCAATTATTGATGACCAATTAACATATCAAGGATTTAACATTGATGATCTTACTGAAAATGCTTTGAAGAAGTTATTTATCTATTATGGAATGGAAAACTTCCTAAAAAAGCTGAGCTAGATGAATTAATAAAACAACTTTCCTACAATAGTAAGCTGCCTAAAACGTTTGTAGAGCAAATAAAAGCTTCTCCTTTTAAGGATATACATCCAATGGCGGCTCTTCGTACATTTGTTTCCCATTTATCCTTTTTTGACAATGAAGCTGATAAATTAAGTAAGGAAGCCAATTATAGAAAAGCCATCAGAATACAATCAAAAATTCCAGCCATAGTAGCTGCTTTTGAACGAATTAGACAGGGGAAAGACCCTCTTGATCCTCGAGAAGATCTTAATTACGCAGCCAATTTTCTATACATGTTAACCGGAAATGAACCTGAGAAAATTTCAGTTGAAGCTTTAAACAAGGCTCTCATTATTCATGCCGATCATGAATTAAATGCATCGACATTTACCTCACGTGTTTGCGTAGCAACTTTATCAGACTTGTATTCGGGTATTACAGCAGCAATTGGTGCCTTAAAAGGTCCTTTACATGGTGGTGCTAACACGGCTGTTATGGATATGTTAATGAAAATCGGCGAAGTGGAAAATGTAGAACCTTTTATTCGTAAAACAATAGAAAATAAACAAAAAATCATGGGATTCGGTCATAGGGTTTATATAGATGGAGACCCAAGAGCAAAGCATCTAAAAGAAATGTCTAAACAATTAACGTTAATTACTGGCGAAAGAAAATGGTATGAAATGTCACTCGAGATCGAAAAAATAGTTACTCGAGAAAAAGGACTTCTGCCAAATGTTGATTTTTATTCAGCTTCTGTTTATCACAGTTTAGGAATAAAACACGACCTGTTTACTCCTCTATTTGCAATTAGCAGGACGTCCGGCTGGATTGCACATATACTCGAACAATACGATAATAATCGTTTAATTCGTCCACGTGCAGTATATATTGGAGAGGTAAATCAAAAATACACCCCAATTGAGAATAGGTGAAAAATCGAAGGGTAACAAAGCGCTAACTTTTTTGTTAGCGCTTTATTTAGTTTATTTTTTTAGCCTATTGAATTTCTTCAGTAGTCACTGTACGAAAATCAATTAGAACCTTTTTTAAGACGAGTAATAATCGAGGGTATACCAGATCGTAATAAAGTTACAGCAAAAGCAGGGATCTCCACACCAGGAAGTGTGCCTCCACCAATTTGGTCAGTTTCATTTTCACTTATTTCCCACTGCCAGCTAATTAGATCCTTGGTATCGATTTGTGAAATTAAGATCTCTGCTTTGTCTTTCACTTTTGAGAGGGGTGTTAGTAAATCTCAAAATCATCGGTATTTGTTTATGGTCTCCTTGAAGGTACGCTTTTACTGTAGCTTCAAGAGCGGCCAAAGTCATTTTATTCGTAATACTCTTGTAAGCTGATGTTTTTTTACTCATTTATCAAATCTGTGTTTTCCAATAATTGCCTGAGAACCTCCTAACAATTTATCACCGCTACAGGACACGATTCTCCAATGGTTTGTATGTAATATGGTACGTTCATCACTCGTTTCAATCGGTATATATGAAATTAATTCGCTCACAAAAATATTCTCTATTAAAAGAAGTTTTAAAACTTTTTCTTCGTATTTATTCCTAAGTATTTTCTCCCTTACTAAATTAATTTCTTCTTGAATCCATTGTGTTAGATTAGTAGGTGGAATCTGCTTTTCGTTCACTTAAGTAGAGAACCTTTTATCCCTTTTAAGTTTATGGACAGATTGTAATTCCCTCAGAATTTCTTAATCCCTCTCCTTTTCGATAGCTAGAAGGAACCAGTAGTTGTCTATTTAGTTTCATATTTTAACATTATCATTATATAATCACGATTACAATAATATTATGAATTTTAAAAAATAGAATAATTCAATTCTTACCTGCTCTTTTAAGAGTAATAAATTCACTTAAATTCTCAAAACTCTTAAAATTTATAACAAAGTTAATCTTTAAATAAAACGTCCATTCCCTATTGATTTAGGATACAGAGCAATCTCAACCTTATTATTAAACTATTTGATATCCGGAAGATTGAAGTTTATAACTTATTATTAAATCTTATGATTACTTTTTTTGATCTATTTTATGATAAACTTAAGTAATCATGATTAATGTATTCAGAATCTATAAACGTAATACACGGGGAGGATCGAAAAAGATGAACTTAAAGAGAGTTGAAACCTTTTTACTTGTTATAGATCATTAAAGTTTTTCGGCTGTTGCTGACATATTGAATATTAGTCAACCTGGTGTTACTAAACAATTACCTTGGAAAAAGACTTGGGATCGACGCTTTTAAATCGATCTTCATTAGAACCTACGGAAGCAGGACGAATTGTTTATAGAAAGGGGGGAAAACTTTTACGTGAATGGAAACTGTTAGAGGAAGAATGTGGGGTATTTCAAGATAACTTAACAGGCCTTCTTCGTATTGGAGCAAGTACGATTCCTAGTACATATATTGTCCCTCCCTTATTAAAAAAATTTATTGGCCGCAACCCACAGGTAGAGATCTCACTCAAAGTAGATAATTCTGAAGATATTTTGGATCTTATTCAAAATGATCAATTAGATATTGGCATTATAGGTTGTCAAATTGAAAATAAAGAATTAAACCATAAACTTATTGCGCAAGATAAGTTAACTTTAATTGGACCAAACGACAGTGATGAAATTGAAGATTTCAAAGATATAAGAGATCTTCCTTTTATTTTCAGAAGTGAACGTTCAGGTACATGGCAAGCCGTCCAAAAAGGATTGGCTGAATGGGGTGGTTCGGTTAATGAGTTACATTGCTTGACTACAGTCCACAGTACCGAAAGTGTTATAACAATGGTAGAAGCTGGTTTAGGTTATTCTATTGTATCGCATATTGCTGCACGTAACGCTAATGAACATAAGAGGATAAAAACTCTTATAGATCTGCCTGTCAATCGAAATTTTTATTGTGTCTACCCTTCTCACAAACAGAAAAATCTTACTATTTTGACAATGTTAGACTTAATAGAAAAAGAAATTAGAGAAGGAAATGGACTTTAAGGGGTATCGCCAGCAAAACGCGTATTTACAACGTTAAGAAACTTTTAAAAAAAATAAGCCTCATTTCACCACATTAATGGGTAAAATTGGATGTTAATTTGATTATATCTCCGTTTATTACTCAGACTGAACTTCTGCTTTGATTTATCATTTGAAGAAATACAAGAAATAATCTGTTAATTTTATCCAATAACGTATAATATAAAAACAAAAAAACGGCATGAACCAGTGTATTACTGGTTTAACGATACTTTTTAATTTCTATCTTAACGGTTTCAATTTCATGTGTGAGTAATTGTTTCTATTAAATTAGTTAAATGTAAAGTAAGGTTCTAAACCGATATCCTCGTAAGCATTTCTAGCATGACTATAAATCATAGAATATTCACCAAACTCTGCTGAAACTGTCCCAAGTAGAGCTTCTCCTCTATAGACAGTCCCTCCACTATCTTGATTCCTAGCATAAACGTCAGTTCCTCTAAAATTTTTAAATAGCATTCCTTCATAATAAAATGAAACACGGTTATCTTGTAATGTTCCACATGTAATTCCCGAATTTCCCCCAGACTTACAAACCATTTGTCCTAATTTTTCATTTTCCCATTTTTCTAAATTAGTTAAGTTATAAGAAGAACCATAGATTTCACTAGTTGCAGCACTAGAGGAATCTCCTATGTATATTCCTCCTGCATCCACTTCATCACCAAATTGCCAATGAACTGTTGACATATTACCAATATATTCTCCACCTTGAGCCCAACCAACACTAGGATCACTACAATGGCCCGCCGTAACCATAAAATATTGCCCCTTAGTATTCTTTGCTGGGTAAGCAGTAGTACAATCAAAATCTTGACTAGAACCACTTTTCCAAATTCCAAGACCACCGTGTAATGGGCAAGTGTAATCGGTTCTACTTAAAAAATTTATTTCTCCTGCCTCATGTACTTCAATATTTTCAAATTCTAGTAAAGACTTTATCGTCTCCTCAGTATTATCATTCAAGTCTTTAACTCCTATATTTAATTTACCTTCAAATAAGTCAGTGGAAGAAGTCACCATTTCAATCCCTTGTTTTTTTAACGTTGATTCTAATTCATATAATTTACCTTGATAATTATTTAATTCTTCCTCCGAATAATCAACTATTTTTTTATCTAAATATTCTTCTTCATAAGGAAAAACTTCTTTTACAGTATTACGTTTTCTACATCGTCTTCTTTAACTAGAATAGTAAAAATGTTTTCTTTGACTTTTGTTGATTTTTCAAGAGCCTTTACAATCTCTGGGATATATTTATTCTGAATTTCCATTCTAACGGATTAACCCCCTGAATTTGGACAGATACTCTCTTTTTCTAGGATGATCAAACTTTTTCCTCTTCTTTTGTCTTGAGATAGGATCGCCCATTTGCTGCGTTTGTCAAGGAACGCTTTCGCTCTCCCGTTAGTCGTCCTTGACAAGCCTCTCAAATAGGCGGTTTGATGGTTAAGACAAAAGAAGGAGATACTTTGTGTCACACACGGACGTCCCGTTGTGGTACCATCCCGCGCTTTGTTTGCTCATAATATTCTTTTGGAGAGAGGTCCAGAATACTTCCGTGCAGTCGTCGCTCATTGTAAAACGCTATATACTGTAATTGTCAACTGAAAATTCCCCCACATAGTCATTTAAAACTCCCCCACCTAAAATTTCCATTTAAGGGAATATTTATTTAAGATGAGGGGATACTGATGAGATTCCCGTTCTTCTTACACAGAC
>NZ_JBHFQG010000005.1:0-175941 GCF_041949975.1 Alteribacillus sp. JSM 102045
ACCCTCATTACCACTTCCTGCATTCAACGGAAGGATTTGGTGGTCTTTGATAACAAAAAATTTTTTAAAGAAACTTTATTACCTTTTAACCACTGGTATATCAACCTTTCCGGAGGGAGTCTACGTGTATTTCAACTGTTAACAAACAGTGTTTTTCCATGTAGAAAAACAACAATCTATTAGAAAATAGCCCTTTTAACAAAGGTTTTTCTTGGACGTCTCAAGATATTTCTAAATAATGATCTTAGGATCATATGGGTAAGAAAAGCTACAGTATATGAATAAGACAGATGAGATTGATGCGTTTGTGATAGCCGATTATATGCGTTTCGGCCGCAATACCATGTCGATCGTCAAAGAAAGTCAGTATGTCACTCTTCAGCAGCTGACCAGATCCCGTTATCATCTCATCAAAACGATGACGAACAAAAGCGCAAGCGCCCTGGTCAGCCTCGACAGGTAAATGTTCTCCAGTCACTAAAGGCGCTCTTACTTCAACAGGATGTGGTGACTTCTGCGTTGCACTTTCGTCGCCAAAAACGCCACGTCCTGTGGCATTGGCGACATTAGCACGTCCTGTGCGTCGACGTGTGCGTCTTTAGCAGAAGGTAACCAGTACTTACGGTATTACTTAGTTGAAGCCGCCAACTCTGTACATAGGAAAGTACCGGAATACCAGGCATATTACGTGAAAAAATTCGGAGAAGTACCAAAACATCAACACAAACGAGCTCTCGTTCTAACTGTAAGAAAACTAGTGCGTCTGGTGGATGCGCTACTACGCAATCACCAACTATTTTCGCTAGAGAGGGGCGTGAATATATGACGTGAAGCCGTCATAGCATAACCTCTCATTACCAATTTATTACTGGTCTAGTTTCTTGCGCTCTTTTTTCGCAAAAATGACCTTTGACATCTTCATTTCTCATTAATCTTTTATTGACATATCACCGCAGGTCTTAAAATCGATTAATACTTTCCCCGCTTTTCCGGAAAGCGCCGTCTCAAATGCTTTTTCATAATCAGCAAATGGATAAACTTTGGAAACCACGTGAGAAAATTGTTTTGGATAATTTTTAAGAAATTCAAGTGCGCGTTCAAAATCTTTTGGGAAGTCATAGATGATCGAACCAAACACCGAAACATCACTGCGCACCATTTTGTTGGCATCAATACTTACCGGCTCACCGGTAATCCCAATTGCGAGTATATTCCCTCCTGGCTTCACTACGTCAAACGATTGTGCAATGGTTTGGGGAACTCCTGCTGCTTCCACCACGTGATCATATTCTTCTCCTAAAATCCCTGGAAGACCGGCTTCGATATCTTCATGCACATCCATTAGTTTTAATTTTTCTTGATTAATATCTATGGCAATAACATCTGCCCCTAATAGATTTGCTAATATGGCAGAAAGCATTCCTTCTGTGCCGCACCCCAGCACAGCGACGGTATCTCCCTCCTCAATCGTTACGTTTCGGAAGGCATGAACGATAACCGCAAGCGGTTCAATTAGTACAGCTAGTTTGCCGTCCATCTCTTGTGGAATGGGCAGAAGATTGGTGACAGGAACATCAATAAAGCCAGTAAATCCGCCATTTTTTGTTACCCCTAACGTTTGTTTGTTACGGCAGATATTTCTTTTGCCTTTTTTGCATAAATCGCATTCACCGCATGAAAGGTTGGGCTGTACCACTACCTTTTGGCCCTGGGTGAAAACTCCCTTATCATCTGCTTCCACTACCGTGCCGTATAATTCGTGCCCCATTACAATAGGGTAATTGGCATGCGCCAGCTTCCCTTTATACACACTCAAATCACTTCCGCATATTCCGCCGTACTCTGTTATTACTCTGGCATGCCCTTTTGCTACCTTCGGCTTGATAGCAACTGATTCCCTATTAAATGTGTACGGGCCGGTTATAACTAAAGACTGGCTAGCTGTCATCACTCAAATATCCCTCCAGCTGTTTTACGACTTCTATTGGGATCTGGCCTGGTGCGGAACTTTTGCTGCCGACTGCAAAAGTAAGAGCTGAGCCGAACTTCCATGCTACTAAACGGGTTAGGGCTCCATCTGCTCCCATAGACATGGTAATTACAGGAATATCAAGATCATTATGCGCGTTCTCTGTTATTTGAAGCACGGACAATACATTCGACATATTATTAGGCATCACCGCAAGCTTTCCAATATCTGCTTTATAAGACGAGGCTTTTTCCAGCTTGTTCAGCATTTCTTTCTCTGATGGTGTTTCGTTAAAGTCATGGAAAGAAAGGATAAGCTTTACGTCATGGTGCTGTGCAGCTTGCTGAATGTCCTTAATAGCTTCTTTTTCATTTTCTACTTCGTAATCAATAAGGTCTGCACTTTTCGTTTCGCACACCTTTTTCAATAGCTCTACTTTTGCCCTTTCATCAAGAGGGATCTCTTGACCGCCTTCTTTGATAGAACGAATTGTAAAAATCAGCGGAAGGTCTCCAAGCTTACTGCGCAAGCTAGAAGCTGTATTCACAACTGCATCAAAATCATTAATTTTCTCAAAAAAATCCACGCGCCATTCCACTACATCCGGCTGCTTTGTAACGACCGTCTCTGCTTGTTCTAACAATTCGGCTTCGTTTTTTCCAACTAATGCTGAGCACACAGTAGGCTTTCCACCTGCTAAGGTTGTATTTCGTACTTTTACTTCTTTTGAACCCATGCTATCCCTCCTCTTTAGCTATCTAGATGAACAATCATTTTCATTTCTGTCATTTCTTCTACGGCGAATCTCGGCCCTTCCCTTCCAATTCCGCTATTTTTTACGCCGCCATATGGCCAATGGTCAAGCCTGAAATTAGAAGTGCCGTTTACAACCACTCCCCCAACATCTAGAACTTTGGCTGCTTTTTTAACAACATCGAGACTGTTGGAAAAAATACCTGCTTGCAGCCCCGTATCTGAATCGTTTACCTCTTCTAGAGCCTCGTCAATGTTTTCAAACGGAATAATACTAACTACCGGTCCAAACACTTCTTCACAAACAACTTTTGCCTGTTTTTTTGGATTGAATATCACGGTTGGTTCTAAGGCAGCTCTGTTAATCGTACCTCCTGTCAAAATCTCGGCTCCCTGCTCTTTTGCTTCATTAATCCAGCTTTTGACTCTTTGAGCAGCCGATTCATTCACAAGCGTACCAACGTCTGTTTCGGGATCAAGCGGATCTCCTGTTTTCAAGGAGCTTACTTTCACTGTCAGTGCTTCACGAAAACGATACAGCACCGAGGTATGAACATAGATTCTTTGGACAGAAATACAGCTTTGTCCGGAATTGCTGAAGCCCGTTTTGGCACAAAGCGTACTGGCACGCTCAATATCAGCATCTTCATGAACAATCGTTCCAGCATTGCCCCCAAGTTCGAGCAGAACTTTTTTCATCCCCGCCCGGTAAGAAATATCTTTTCCACCTTTAAGGCCTCCAGTAAAGGAGATTACATTGGTACGGCTGTCTTCTACGATTTGTTGTCCTACTTCTACTCCTCCGTATACAACCTGAATCGCTTTGCTTGGATATCCAGCTTCAAGTAGCAATTCTACAAACGCAATGGCAATTAGAGGCGTTTGGGGAGCAGGTTTTAAAATAACTGTGTTACCTCCTGCAAATGCCGGGCCTATTTTATGGACCATTAAATTTAACGGTGCGTTAAAAGGTGTAATGGCAGCGATGACGCCTGCAGGAACACGGAAAGTCATGGCCGTAGCCTGTTCTCCTCTCGTTGACGCGTTCCCAGGAATAGTCTCGCCCGTTAGCCGTTTTGCTTCTTCGGCTGATTGTTCTAATGTTTCAAGAGATCTTGATACTTCATCTCTTGTATTTTTTAAGGTTTTTCCTAGTTCAGTAGATAAAAGACTAGCAAACTCTTCTTTTCTCTCTTCTAATAAAGAAGCGGCTTTCTTCAAGATAGCTGCCCGCTTGTGTGCTGGCAGATCCGCTGTTTCGTGTTTGGCTGCTTCTGCACTTTGCAGCGCTTTCTCTACATCATCCGGAGAAGCAGTCACTTGTTCTCCAATGATTTCCCCTGTATATGGATTTTCCACCGGAATCGTGTCTCTGTCTCCTGCCAGCCATTCTCCATTTACGAATAGTTTTGCTTGCTTTTTGCTCATCGTACTTCTTCACCTCCAGGAAGCTTTCGATCTTCAACACCTGTATATTTCACTAGCTCTTCATCATTTGGACAAGGACCTTTTACTAGTACTCCGGTCTGTATTTCTTCAAAGGCATGAGCTGCAATCCCCATACCGCGTGATAGAGCAAAGATACCTTTTGCTGCTTCAGCTGGAAGTCCCAGTTCACATTGGATCGCAGCTGCCACTCCGTCAATATTCATGGTGATTTGACGGTTCTTTTTCTCCGCGAGCTGACTGCGGTATTGTTCGGCTATGTCCAGATAAATGCCAGAAATCTCTTTTTCATCTACTAACGGCTGGGCTAAGTCATATAAACGATGTACACGGGGGTCATCATCATGCAGCTGGTGGCCAATCCCTGGAAGCTTTTCCTTTTTTTCAAGCATCTCATCAAGTTTTCTGTCTATGACTTGATGAAGATCCCTGCCAGTTTCCTGAGCTTCTTTCCAGGTGTCATATAGAAGCTTCATGCCTTTTTCTGTAGCTCCTCCGTGAGAGTCCCCTAACAAGTTGATTCCTGTTGCCACAGCGGAGTTAAAAGAAATGCCGCATGTAGCGGCCATTCGCCCCGCTGCGATTGAAGGAGCACGAGGACCGTGATCAGCCCCTGCAACTAAAACGCTTTCAAATAACTTAGACTTTTTCTTATTGAGAATGTTGCCGCATAATAGTAGATAAAGCATTTGGCCGTAAGAAAGATTCCCAATCAAATCTTCCATTTTATATCCTCGGATGTTTACTTCGTTCTTTTTAATTTGGCTAATTTCCGTGCTCCACCAGCCTTCTCCCTGCTTATAAGATTCAAGTGCACTTCTGCCAGACATACTGTACCTCCTTAATGTTCAGCCGCCTTATTGAATGGATATCCTAAGTAATTGGAAATTTCCATAGCCGCTGCTACCAGACTTGTCTTTAATTCAGGCAGTTCCTGCGGTTTAAAGCGGCTTGATGGTCCAGAAACAGATAATGCTGCTACGACCTTGCCGTTAATATCATAGATGGGAGAAGATGCAGCAGATGATCCTGCTTCTCTTTCATCTACACTAATGGCATATTTATCTTCCGTAATTATGTTAAGTTCTTCTTTTAAATCTGTTTTGTTCTTCTTTACAGGCTGTTCTTCCATTACTTGTTCTATAAATTCTTTTGACTGATGAGCAAGCAGCACTTTACCGCCGGCTCCTATAGTTAAAGGCAGCTTCTGGCCGATGCTGACCATATGTTTGACGGATTGAGTGCTTTCATATTGCTGAATGCACGTTCTGTGTGCTCCATCTAAAACATAGAGGTTTACCGTTTCCTTTGTTTGGTTTCTAAGCCGTTTCATCGTGGCTTCGGCTACCGACCGAAGTTCAATCGACTGTCCTGCTACGTGGCCAATAAAGTAAAGCTTCCGTCCGAGCCGGTATTTCGAGGTTACTGGGTCTTTTTCAACGAAATGATTAAGCTCCAGTGTGGCTAATAATCTTGTTGTCGTAGACTTTGCCAGCTCTATTTTGTTTGCTATCTCCGTGAGCGTTAGTTCGGGCTCATCAGCATGAAAGCAATTTAATATATCGATTGCTCTTTGCAGCGTACGTATTCCTTTTGGAGACTCGCTTTTTTCCAACATTACCCCTCCTTTTTTATCTGATGGAACTTATTTTCGTTAAATGGAACTTTGAATTCATTCTAAAATGCTTCGGTTATAACTTCAAGTATTTTTTGAAATTTAAAAATGTCATATTCCATTTTGGTGAAAACATCACTCCATTTCTGAATGACTAAATGATGATTTTTGTATTGATGGATGACATCCGTTTTGTTGTCTGATAGACTATTTGCAATTTTAAGTTCCGTTGAACAATACTAATTTCCATCAGGTGGTACAATTATATCTTTTAATGTATCCGTTTTCAACATTTAAAGATTTACATTACTTTTAAAATGAGGTAAAAGAAATGAAAGTAGCCGTATTAGGAATGAACCATGGCTATAAATTTGCAAGTAATGCAAAAACACTGCCGGTAGTAACCCTTTCTGCAGTCGCCGGAAATGATAAGTTATCCGAAAAAAGAGCAAAAGAACTGAGATTAGAAACCATTGGCCTTAATTATGGGGAAAACGTCTACCGTTAGCTGAGTAAAAACAAGAAATACAAACCGTGGAAGATATACAGGGATTAGACATTCAAACATTAGAAAATACCCTTCATATGAATTTATGGGAAAAGTTAGGTGCAATCTCCATTCCGATTCGTTATGGGGAGCTGTGTGTTGCATTAGGCACAGTGAATGGGCAAGAAAACCCGGTAGGAAATGTAGTGAACAGTACCTTTAATGAAGTACAGAAATATATCATTTATAATGCCAGTCCTTTTATGTTAAGTAACCTTTTTGGGATTCATTGAATGAGGAGGAAAAGAACCTTATCAAAACTGCAGCCGATGAGGTTAGAGATGGTTAAAGAGAACGAAATCGCAAGGAAAGTGAAGACAGCTTTAAATATTTGGAAGACAAAGGTGTAACAGTAACGGATCTGTCCGAAGAGGAACAGGATAAGCCGCGGGAAAAAGCTCAGCATGTATATGAAAACTATAGGGAAGCTTATGGCGGAGCAGTATTAGATAATATTCTTGATTCTCTCGAAGAATCCGAGTAACTCTCTTATTAAATGAGAGAAACAAAACAAGGGTAGCAATAAAATGGATAAACAGGTATATAGAAGAACTATTGTTAGTTGTTTTCTGTTCAGTAATGGTAATAGATTTCGCGCATTGAATATCTTTTTTGCAGTATTCATGTCTGCGCATGCATGGCGCACCACCCCTTGATCCCTTTTGGAATAGCCTCACCTCGAATTTTTTGGAATTTATTAATTTTTTTGATTTTAATAGTGACATTATTATGTTTGTCTGATACAATGCTTGTAACCAAAAGTTCCATATGACAATACGAAGTTCCACCTTACGGAATTTTACCAGGTATCTTATACCAGTATTTGTAACCGTTTTCACTAATTCAATGTTTCTTAACTAATAAATTTGGTGCTAGTGTACACTCCAAAATTAATTTTTTTGTTCATTTTTGAAGGATTTTGTCAAAGAAAGGAGGAATATGTTTTTGTTTGTTATACTTTAGTTCAAAATCTCAACAATATTAAATTATACATTATAAGGAGGATCTGTAATGATAAAAAATGTAAAACGTTTCGGTGCTGCACTTTTTTTAACACCAATGATCTTGCTTGGAGCATGCGGAGGAGGAGATGATAGTTCAGGAGCTTCTGGTGAAGAAGCAGCTGATTATCCAGAAAGAGACATTAAGGGTGTTATTCAATGGGGAGAAGGCGGAGCTACAGATAACATTTCACGCACGCTAGCCCCGCTTGCTGAAGAAGAACTCGGAGGTACCCTCGTCATGGAAAACCGTGAAGGTGCATCCGGCGCTACTGGGGCCCAATATGTATATGACCAGCCTGCAGACGGCTACACCCTGCTGTTTGGTGCTGAAAACCCTAACCTTTATCAAGTACTTGGCATTTCTGAAAGAGATTATTTAACAGACTTTAAGCCGGTTACTATTATCGGTCAAAGCTATGCAGGTATTGTAGTAAGAGAAGATTCCGAGTTTGATAGTTTAGAAGATTTAATTGATCACTCCAAAGAAAACCCAGGAGATATTACGATGGGAACCTCTGGTGAAGGCGGTCTTCCCCATGTAGCAAGTGCTATGCTTCAGGCTGAATTAGGCACAGAGTTTAACCAAGTTCCTTATGATGGAGATGGCCCGCTGGCTACGGCTTTATTAGGAAATGAAATTGATGCAACAGTTCTGGCTGTATCAGCAGCGCAAGAGTATGTAGAATCCGGTGACTTTAAAATGCTCGCGGTAATCAATGACGAGCCTTTAGATTCAGCTCCAGATGCACCAGCTATTACAGAGGAATATCCGGAATTTGAAAAATATTTACCTTGGGGACCATTCCAGGGAGTATTCGCACATAAAGACACTCCTAACGAAATTATGGACAAGCTGACAGAATCTTTTGAAGCTGCACAAGAAGACGAAGAATTTCAAGAAACTTTGGAAAACCTTGGTGTGAATCCATTAAATATAAATGGAGAAGAAGCAGTCGAATATCTGGAGCAAAACCAATCGACTTCTACATGGATGCTTTACGATGCAGGGGCCACAGAAACTTCTCCGGAAGAGTTTGATATTCCAAGAGTAGACGAGGAATAAATGGGAGACACCATAACATGAGAAAAAAGTGTAGAAATATTATAACGTATTTTGCCGTACTGCTTCCTATCTTCCTCGCAGCTTGTGGTAATTCAAGCAGTACTTCTGGAGAAGAAGCCTCTTCTTACCCTGAAAAAGATATTAACGGCATTATTATTTGGGGAGAAGGCGGTGCCACAGATAATATATCGAGAACGCTGGCCCCTCTTGTAGAAAAGGAACTAGATGGGTCCCTGGTTATGCAGAACAAAGAAGGGGCCTCGGGCGCTATTGCAACTCAATACGTCTACGACCAGCCCGCTGATGGATACAATCTGTTGTTCGGAGCTGAAAACCCCAATTTATATCAAGTGCTAGACATCTCTGATAGAGATTATATGAACGACTTTACACCGATAAGTATTTTCGGACAAAATTTCGGAGGCCTTGTTGTACACAAGGACTCCGAATTTGAAACCATTGAAGATGTTGTTGATTTTGCAAAAGAAAACCCCGGCGAACTAAATATGGGATACTCCGGTGAAGGAAGTCTTCCTCATGTAGCTGGTGCGATGCTGCAAGCCGAATTAGATACCGAATTTAATTATGTTCCTTATGATGGAGACGGACCACTGGCTACTGCTTTACTAGGTAAAGAAGTAGATGCTACCGTTCTTTCCGTTTCAGCCGCTCAGGAGTATGTAGATTCAGGAGATTTTCGTATGCTGTCCGTCATTAACGATGAAGCAATAGAAACAGCAGAAGATGTTCCGCCAATCACGGATTCTTACCCTGAATTTGAAAAGTATTTCCCGTGGGGACCTTTCCAGGGGGTATTTGTTCATAAAGATACACCGGAAAGTATTGTGCAAAAATTAACTGATGCTTTTGAAACGGCTCAGGAAGATGAGGAATTTCAACAAACTTTAGAAGATCTCGGTGTCGTTCCGCTTAACATAAATGGAGAAGAAGCCAAAGAGTATGTGGATAAAAACCGCTCTACTTCCGCTTGGATGCTGTATGATGCTGGAGCTGCTGAAAGATCTCCAGAAGAATTTGACATTCCTAGAGTAGACGAGGACTAAAACAAGGAGAGGAACAACCATGTATTCATTCAAATCATCGCTCCCTGGCATTATGATGGTTATCGTAAGTCTTCTAGTATTAAGCCAAGCTTTTATGATGGAAAACCAATCGATTACTGATCCGGCAAGCGGGAGCTTTTTACCAGCTCTTATTGCTCTCATCATGCTGGCTGCCGGAATCATCACGATTTTTAAAGACGGCCGCCAGCGTGCCTCTTCTGCCCATATGGAGGAAGAAGAAAACTTTAAAAAAGACGATTCAATAAACAAAACTTCTGAAGCTGACACTTTCACTAAGCAAGATTATAAATTAATCCTACTCTATTTCTGTTTGGTTATTGCCTTTGTCCTTATACTTCCGATCATTTCCTTTTTTCCTGCTGCTTTTCTATTTTTAGCAGCAAGTATGTTTTTTCTTAAAGGTGTATCCTGGCTTCTTAATATCACCATCTCTTTAGGAACCGTCGTGGTTATTTATTTTTTATTCTCAGAATTATTCAATATTGTGTTTCCATAAGGAGAATGCATCATGGACATTCTACAACAATTTATGACACCATTTATAAATATAGAACTTCTGATTTTAGTAGCTGCCGGCACACTGGCTGGTATTTTTGTGGGAGCGATTCCGGGGCTTTCGGTTACGATGGCCGTTGCCCTCCTGCTCTCGCTTACTTATTCTTGGGATATGCTTCCAGCACTCGCACTAATGCTTGGAATCTATTACGGCGGTGTGTTCGGCGGTTCGAGAGCTGCCATTCTAGTGAATATGCCAGGCTCACCATCTTCGGTAGCTACCTCCTTTGACGGCTTTCCTCTCTCTCAGCAGGGAGAAGCGCGGATGGCTTTAACGTTGACAACGATTTTCTCTTTTGTTGGCGGGATGGTTGGCGTTGCTGTATTAGCAACTGCTGCTCCCCTTGTATCTACGATTGCCATCCAATTCGGTCAGAGGGATTACTTTTTGCTTGCAATGCTCGGCCTTTTATTGATAGGAAGTCTAAGTCAAGGTTCGATGGCCAAAGGGGTCTTTGCCGCAGGAGCCGGCATCATTTTAGGCCTGGTCGGTATGGATTCAATCGGAGGCGGCAGCCGATTCACCTTTGGTTCGCTTCAGCTTATGAACGGTATTAATTTTGTAACAGCTATTTTAGGGCTGTTTGGTATGTCAGAAATTTTATACCAGCTGAAAACATTAAACGAAAAAGGGCAAACGGTAACCTTAAAGAAAATGGTGTTTCCCCCGCTTCGTGTTCTGTTTCGATTTTTGCCGCTCTCCTTACGCGTGTCTATTATGGGTGTGTTAATTGGTGCCCTTCCTGGTGCAGGCGGAGAGATCGCCGCCCTTCTTTCTTATGATCACGCTAAACGAACGACCAAGAAGCCAAGCCGGCCCTTTGGAAAAGGGGCATATGAAGGGGTCATTGCACCGGAAGCCGGTAACAACTCTGCGATTGGCGGTGCTCTTATTCCTTTGCTGACGCTCGGAATTCCCGGGGATGCGGTAACGGCTATTTTCATTGGGGCCTTGTTTATTCACGGACTTCAGCCTGGCCCGATGCTGATGGAACAAAGCGGGGACTTGTTTTGGGTCATGGTCGGCTCCTCTGTCCTGGCTAATATCTTTTTACTTATTTTTGGTTTACTGGTTGTAGGTATTTTTATTCGAGTTGTTACGATTCCAAAACAAATCCTGCTGCCGATTATCGCTGTTATTACCGTTATTGGGGCATATGCCTTAAACAACAACATGACGGATGTATACTGGATGCTTGGATTTGGTATTGTTGGTTTCTTTATGAAAGTTCATAACTTTTCAGTCGCCCCTCTTGTCTTAGGGCTCATTTTAGGGCCGCTGATTGACACATCATTCCGGCGGGCTTATATGGCTTCTCAAGGGCCATCTGAATTTTTAATAGGGTTTGTGAACTCCCCTATCAGCATTCTATTAACGATAGCATTTGTGTTTACTATCTTTTCGCAGACAAAAATGTACAGCAGAATGAAACAAAAGATCGTTTAGAGCCCTCCTCCCCCCTTTTATCATATTAAATGATAAAGGGGGGGTTTTGCTTAAAACATCGCTTAATTATACAGATTTTGTCGTACATACGATATGGGATTGATTCTTCTTTGATTACAATCGAACTAACCGAAACAACAGCCAGCGAAAATATGGAAGAAATCCTTCCAATTTTAAATAGATGGAAGCAGCAAGGTATCCAGATATCTCTCGATGACTTTGGGACCGGTTACTCTTCTATGAATTATATCGGTGAAATCCCACTGTATTTTGAAAATAGATCGTTCGTTTATTAGAGATTTACCGGTAGACTGTCCAAAAGCTTCTATTACAAAAGCAACTATCTCTCTTACCCATGATCTAGCATACAAGTGATCGGAGAAGGAGTAGAAACAGAAGCACAATTAAAATGGCTGAAAGAGAAAGGCTGTGATATAGCGCAGGGCTTTTTTAATTGGAGGAAGCAGGAAAACGAGTGTTCCTTTTTTAAAAATGCTGCGATAACCCATCCGCCGGCGCTTAGAAACTCTTTCATTATATGTTAAGCTAGTTCTAAAACAAGGATTGGCGGTGGACTGATGAGTACAGGCCGAAACGAACTGTGTCCATGCGGAAGCGGAAAAAAGTACAAAAAATGCTGCGCTGATAAAGTGACAACGCTCACTTATACGAAAGAAGAAATTTTAGTTGTTCAACTGCAAATGTTTGAGTATGTTACGGATCATTACTTTATGGAGCTGAGAGATTATTTAGCCTTAATAGCAGGAGATAAAGCTTCAAACTCCCTTTCAAGCGACGATTACCGAACCCTCTCCATAATGGCAGCCGCCCATTGGGTTTTTGACAAAAGAAACCAAGAGGAAAACGGATTGATAGACGAGATCATCTCCCTGCCTTTTTGGAAAGTAAAACAGCGCCGTTTGTTGGAAGCCTGGCAGGAAACATCCCTTTTTTCTTTGTATTTGATTGAGGAATGGGGCGAAAAAGAATTACTGGTGAAAGATATGATGAGCGGAGAAAAACTACATGTGGAGACTCCTCCGGACTTCGCGAACGGCCCGCGGGGAATTTGTTTTCTCAGCCTCGTTCCTGTTCAGCACCTCTGGTTTATGTTTGGAATGCCCTATTTTATTTCGCCCTACGGTGAAAATGTGAATTCAGAAGCTTTTGACGGGGTTCAAAAATCTTTAGAAGGCTTAATCAACTTAGCAAAATCAGTTTCATTTGAAGATCCGTTCTTTGCATTCATGGAAAAATATTTTTCTTTATTCCGGGTTGACGAAGCGAAGACTGAAGAATTCAATGTTGATGCGGATTTAACCCCAGAAGAAAATCAAGTGATGACTGTCTTTACCAAGCATGCCAGTCAAGAGCTTCAAGAGGCGGGAGGTATAGAAGAAGCAGAAAAAATCTGGAAATCTTATTGTAACGTTGCTGTCCCAATCATTAAAAAACCTGCAGCATATGCGGCCACTCTCGAGTATTTTATCAGTAATGATGTATTGTCTATTTCCGGTGCTACCCAAAAAGCACTTGGTAAAAAATACGGCGTTTCTCCTAATACTATTTCCAAACGTGTACAGGATTTCGATAACGCTCTAATGGAGTACGAAATTCGCACAGATGTATTGGGGCCGCCTGACCCTCACCCTGAGGAAAGCAGATTAGTGATGGAACGCCATTTGTTCATCTTGCATAAAGAAATGCAAAGGCTTGGACTTTCTTCCGCAGAGGAAATCCAGGCGTTTCAACAAGAGTTTGATCCAGAAAAAGCCAGGACCGATCATTGGCCTGAGGGCGATAGAGTGCAGCTGATGTTATATGACGCCATGCTTGCCCCTGACCTTTCGGAAAAAAACCGTTTGATTCAAAAGGCACTCAAGCTGGATGAAAATCAACCCGATATCTACAGACAGCTGGCTGCTCTCACAGAATCTGAGGAAGAAGCACTGGAGTGGTCCAGAAAAGCAGTGGAAGCTGGCCGCTCTTCTCTTGGAAAAGAGGTTTTCGAAGAAGAGAAAGGACATTTCTGGAGTATTCTGGAAACACGCCCGTTTATGAGGGCTTTGCAGCAGTATGCTTCTCTTCTGGAAGTGTATGATTCTAAGCAAGCGGAAGAACTTTACGAAGAAATGCTCGAGCTTAACCCGATAGACAACCAAGCTATACGTTATCAACTTCTCTCTCTGTATATTATGCACAGTGAATATGGGAAAGCAGATGCATTAATAGACAAGTACCCAGAGGAAACTACCTTTTGGCTGTTTCACCAGGCTCTCCTCGAATACTTGTACAATGGTTTATCAGAAAAATTAGAGACAAAACTGAAAAAAGCTGAAAAAGAAAATCCACATGTCATTGATTTTATTTTGAACGACAATAATATTCCACAGGAACTTTTCATGGCACCGATTGAATTTTATTCTCCCGGAAGCCAAGAAGAAGCCTATATATATGTGGAGGATGCAATGTTTTTTTGGCAGGATCAGCAAGAACTTATGGATTATTTGAAAGCACGGGCAGCACAAAACTGATCATCAACCTAACTTCAATAACATGCTGAAATATTTTGACAATATTTAAAATAGATGATGCAGTTACTTACAATTACATAGGAAGTCCACTAGGGGCGCTTTTATAAGCTGAGATAAGGAAATATTCCTTGGTCCCTTAGAACCTATACCAGCGGAGGGAAGTGGAGACGGCTTGCTCGTTTTGCATAACAGGTAATATATCCTTTTATACTTCTATATTTTCATGACAGAACCGCTCCATTTCCAGGGCGGTTTTTTGTTTGGAAAATAAGAACGCGGCGGCCCCCCAAAATCAAAACCGTTCTCTTCCAGCCCCGGAGGTTCGGCTTCCTTGTTCAATTATAAGACCTGCGGTGATATGTCAATAAAAAATTAATAAGAAAATGAAGATGTCAAAGATCATTTTTGCGAAAAAAGAGCGCAAGAAACTAGACCAGTATTAAATTGGTAATTACTGGATGGTGCGAGAGGTTATGCTATGACGGCTTCACGTCATATATTCACGCCCCTCTCTAGCAAAAATAGTTGGTGATTGCGTAGTAGCGCATCCACCAGACGCACTAGTTTTCTTGCAGTTAGAACGAGAGCTCGTTTGTGTTGATGTTTTGGTACTTCTCCGAATTTTTTCACGTAATATGCCTGGTATTCCGGTACTTTCCTACGTACAGAGTCGGCGGCTTCAACTAAGTAATACCGTAAGTACTGGTTACCTTGACGCGTCAGAGAAGTATCCTCTGCCGTAAACCGGCCGGATTGATGGGTCCGCCAATAGAGGCCAGCGTATTTCGCCACTTTCGTTTCATCGTCAAATCGTTCAATTTGACCGATCTCGGCAATGATACCGGCAGCGAAGACCGGACCGATACCGGGAATGGATTCCACCGTTTGGGTGAGTCCATGATCCGTTTAATGGTTTTATCGATTTCTTTCACTTGGCGTTGGAGAGAGCGAATGACCTCTATGGAGGTGCCTAATAGGACATCCAGTGAATCTTCGACGACCTTGTCCTATCGATAAGATGAACGTTCGGCTCGTTGAATGGCTGGGCATTTTATTTCAAGACCCGGAAACGCAGTTTTGTATGCTGACCGTTGAGGATGAAATTATTTTTGGGTTAAAGAACCTAGAGCTGTCTAAAGCAGAAATGGAAAAAGATTGCAGGAAAGCTTGGAACTGACCGGCTTGACCAGCCTGCGCCACTCCCCTTTAAACACCCTTTCCGGCGGCCTGAAACAAAAGCAGCCATTGCTTGTCTTCTAGCCATGGACGCCGAAACGATCATACTCGATGAACCAAACGCCAACCTTGATCCAAAAAGCACGGAAGACGTCCTTCAATTATGGACCAACATTGCTTCTCGAAAAAATAAAACACTGCTTTTTATCGAACACAAATTAGATCATCTTTTATCCGTCATTGACCGTGTCATTGCGATTGTCGAGAAGGCGGAGTCATTGCAGACGGTTCTCCGCGTGAAGTTTTTAAAACGTACACCTCTCAACTTGAAAATGAAGGCATTTGGATTCCGGACGTTGTAAAACAGCTTTACAGCTCGAGCATCAGGGTAAAAATGTCTGGGATCAGCTGCCTCTAACGTTAAACGAATGGGAAAAAGAATGCGTGGACAAAAGATTAGAAAAACAGACCAAAGCTCCGGCGGAAACAGAGAAAGACCGGTCCTCTTCCCCATTTATTGAGGCTGAAAATCTTTCGTTTACTTACCGTGGCAACGAAGCACTATCTCACGTAAACTTTTCTTTCTACCCAGGAGAATTTGCAGCTTTAGTGGGCTCTAATGGAGAGCTGGGAAAAGCACGCTGGCAAAAATGATTTCAGGTATTCACTCTCCCACTGACGGAATTCTAAAGCATCGTGGTCGGGAAGCGAGCAGCATATCAGAAAACGAGCTACGTTTTTCTAAACCCAGAGCATCAATTTATATGCGATACCGTAGAAGACGAGCTTTCATACGGATTGAAAATCAGCGGAACGGATGCGCAAGTGATCAAAGCAAAAGTGGAAGAGCTGCTGGAGATGTTTTATCTCACGTCCAAACGAAATGAAAATCCGATCTCTTTAAGCCAGGGGCAAAAACGCAGATTGTCCGTAGCAACCATGCTTACGAGCGAACAGGAAATTCTCATTTTAGATGAACCGACATTTGGTCAGGATGAAGCAAATACGAAAGCGCTTATTGAATTACTTCAAAAGCTTCATCAAAATGGAAAAACTATTTTAATGATTACCCACGATATGGAACTTGTCTATCACTACGCTCTCTTATTATTGGATGGGGGCAGTGTAAAAATACGAAGGTGCAGTTTCTGGTTTTTTTGAAGAAAAAGAGCTTCTCGAAAGAGCCTCTATCAAGCAACCAATAACAAGAAAACTTTCGAAGTGGCTTCCTGCCTTTGAAAAGGAGAAGATCACATGTTAGAAGCTTATCAAAAACAAGACCGTTTTTTGCAGAATGTGAATTCGGCTTTGAAACTAGCAAGTGTATTAGTCATCATTGCATTTATGATTCCTGTGTTTGATCCATGGACACCGCTGCTTCTTTTTGGTATTACCACTGCTATGATTATTGGGCTCGGCGGCATTTCGCTTCGGTTTTTACTACTTTTGCTTCTGCCATTTATGTTATTTGCTTTCAGCTTTGTTTGGATCCAAGTCGTTTTCCCGGAGGAACGCGGCGAGACCATTCTGTTTTCCATCGGAAGCATGCCAGTGGCTTTGGAAAATGTGCTTACCGGTGTTTCGCTTGGAATGCGCACGCTTGTGTTTGCCTCCTGGTCCCTGTTATTTGTTTTAACGACCGAACCAACTAATTTATTCTCAGTTTAATACAGCAATGCAAGCTGCCACCCCGCTTTGGCTATGGAATGATGGCAGCTTACCGTTTTCTGCCTGCATTTCAGCAGGAATTGCAGCAGATTCGGACGGCTCATAAAATAAGAGGATTGGGAGAAGAGCGCAAGTGGGGAAATTTCAAACGTTATTTTATCCCGCTTATGGCGAGTACCATCCGAAAAGCAGAAAGAACAGCAATTGCCATGGAGTCTAAAGGATTTGACGGAAGCAGAGATCGGCAGTTTTACCGGCAAATTACCTGGAATCGAAGAGACGCCTGTTTTGCAGCGTTGTTTGTGTTCGTGCTTGCCGGCGTTTTTCTTGTTCGAGGATCCATTAGTTAACAAATACTATCCGAATGGGGCGATTTACTTGCCGATTGTGCGATAATACTAACCAACTCAAGCCGATACTTTCCAAAATCTATCCAAATCCAAACAAAGGGCCAGGCCCACTCCTCTCCCTCTGTCTCCTCCAAAAGTTATTCACCAGTTCCTGCATCTGATTCATTTAAGCTACCACCGGAATAAACAACATATCCCCTCATTTTTAATTTAGTTCACCCTCTAACAGTTTTTTATATTTTAAAAATATTACAATTGTGTTACATTATGATAAACGAGGAATATTAAATTAACGTTTAACATATTAATTTATAGTAAATATTAATAATAACTGAATTTTGTGTATATTTAAGAGGTTACATTAAAATGGAGGGGAGAAATATGTGGAAGAGTCTCTTGCTTTTTTTAAAACCTAAGCGGACATGGCATGACTACAATACGTTCGAACGTAAAATGTGGGTGCAGCTTTTTGATAGAAAAAGATTAGAGCTGCAAAAACATTTTGATGATACGATAGAATGCTGCCAGGCAGCTAAACGCTATGCTGACCGTCAAATGAGGGCATTTGGCTAGTTATTCTTTTTTCTAAACTTTAGTTTTACAATAAAATAAAAAAACTCATCAAGCATAAACTTGATGAGCTTTTCCAGTGTTTTTTACAGCTTCACCCAATTATCTGTAGGGGTTCCTCACAAAAAGCTTGCAGCTAAGAAGTATACCGGCATGGTGATATAAAAAGTGTCTAATTTCTCTCCTCCAAACACGCACGAGTTTACTTGAGAAGCCGGTACTTCCACTTTCCTCCAAACGTTTTCCTGTCTCGGGGTTCCACCTGCTCACTTTCCAGCCTCTGAAATGCGCAATCCACGGCTTACCCTCTGTATCAATTTCATTCCATCCGGACTGCCTTTATCTTCAAAAAAAGTAATAATAGTTCTAGAGATATCTCCGCTGTCGAGATCATAATCAAAGGCATTGACTTTTTTTGTTACGGTACCGATATAGTACATCGTTTTTCTGTTAAGGCTCCATGCTAAACCGTTGGATATATATACTTACTCCGTCCACTTTTGTTGTAATCTAAATCAAACGTTTGATTAATAGCTGTGTTCGGCTCATACCGGTTTATTTTTTTCCTAAAATATCGCCCCGGTACAGAACCCCTATTTTCTTCATCCCAGCTGGGTCCTTCTCCTAAGCTGGCTTTTGCATCGAGCACGAGTTCTGCTTGTTCTTTCTCTCCTTTTACACAGAAATAACATGCTTCGGTGTTTTCCCCAGTACCCCGTCAACACACTGCTTCGCTGCATCTACGTACATCGCATGTCTTGTTTCATGGGTTGCTGTGCCAAGATGTGGGAGCGTTACAACTTGGTCCATTTGAAGAAGCGGATTGTCAGAGTCTACCGGTTCTTTTTCAAACACATCAAGGCCTGCTGCGTTTATCCACCCTTCTTGCAGTGCGCGTATTAAATCTTCTTCCACCACGACCGGGCCGCGGCCTCCGTTTAAGAAAACCGCATCATGTTTCATTTTTTTAAATTCTTCAGCACCGATCATTCCACGGGTTTCATCCGTTAACGGTGTAAGAAGCATAACAATATCTGATACCTCCAGCAGTTCATCAAGCTCGGCGTAAATGGCACCCGTCTCTTGTTCTGCTTCGGGTTTTTTGCTTCGATTATGATACATAACATCCATATGAAAACCCAATGCCGCACGGCGGGCGACTTCTTGGCCAATTCGGCCCATCCCAATGATGCCAAGCTTTTTGTGATGCACATTGGTTCCAAAATAATCAGAGTTTAATGGTTTTTTCCAGTTTCCTTCCTTCACCAGCTTATCTAATTCCGGCATGCGCCGGCAAGTTGCAATCATAAGTCCAATCATCGTGTCCGCCATAGTTTGAATAAGAACATCAGGAGTATGAGTTGCAGTTACTCCTCTACGTGTAATAGCTTTCATATCCAGGTTGTCATATCCAACCGAGACATTACTGACTACTTTTAAGTTCGGAGCATGATCAAGTAGGTGATCATCCACTTTCAGACCCGCTCCGTATAAGCCGTCTGCTTCCTGTAAGTATTCATAAAACAATTCTTTTTGTTTTCTAGGCCTGGCTATTTTCACGTCACAATGTTCTTCCATTAAAGCCAAAACATCCTCCGGTGGTTCAACGTAAGACAATATCATTGGCATGATGTAAAGCCTCCTTTGTTATCAGCAAAAAAATTAAAAATTATATGACAGAAACGTTCTATATGTTAGTTTCACCTTTCATTTCGCCTTAAACTCTCCTTTTTCCTGCTAACGAAAAAACTTCAATCACTTGTTTGAGTGCGTACACAACGGGAATGAATGTATAAATCCTAAAGAAGAGGTGATCTTAGATGGAAGCGAACGAAGGATGGAGCGATAAAGTAAAAGGAGCTGTAAACCGCGCTAAAGGGGAAACAAAAGATCAATTAGGCAACGCAGCAGACGATCCTAAGCTTCAAAGAGAAGGAAAAGTTGACAAAGTAAAAGGGAATATCCAGGAGAACATTGGAGATCAGAAAAAGAAGGATGAACAAAAGCGCAAGCGCCCTGATCAGCCTCGACAGGTAAATGTTCTTCAGTCATGAAAGGCGATCTTTGCCTTTCATGACTGGAGGTTATTAAACCCCGAGAGGCTGGGCGCTGAAGCTAGACGCGGATCAAACAATATGAAGATAGTTATCCACAACTTGTAAAAACATAATTTCCTAAACAATAAAAAATACAGGTCAGGCTCGCGAGAAAAATGTTTCTCCGGCCTGCCTGCTTTTGTTAAACCCTCGCAGAAGTGAGTCCATTAATAAACGCTATACTTTCCAGAGCTATTTTTTCTTTATCATTATCTAACGTTGCTACATGGTAACTTTCCTCCATCAGAATCAGCCGTTTGTCCTCCGATGAAAGGTTATCATAAATCAATTTACTGTTTTCAGGAGGCACTACATGATCTACATCAGAAACGAAAATCCTTGCAGGGACCTGAATCTTTGATAATTTCCCTCGAACTTCTTTCATTAATTGCTGAATATCCCCGAGAGATTTCACCGGTGTTTTTTCGTAGGTGAGCTCTTTGACTCCTTCTTTTTTAATGTCAGAGCCAATCGCATCTAAATATCTAGTCTCAGGAACCTTTTCCGGACTCATCTCAGGAATTTCAATGGCAGCGTTAATCAAAATGATCCCTTTTGTATTCGGATACTGTTCTGCTAGATGTAAGGTCAGCGTTCCTCCCATCGACAGCCCTGCTATATAAATATCATCACAAGTTTCCTTTAGAAAACGATAGCCTTCTTCTACCGTTTCACACCATTCTTTATAGGTGGAGCGTTCCATATCCTCATAATGGGTGCCATGGCCTTTCAGGCGCGGACCAAATACCGTAAATCCAGCCTGGTGAAAACTTTCTCCCAGAGGGCGCATGCTTTGCGTCGTTCCAGTAAAACCATGAATAACTAACACTCCTGTTTTATCACCTTCAAAGTAGAAAGGCTCTGCTCCATCCATTACCGGGTATTTTTCTTTCATTTTCTCACCTTCCCCCCATAATCTCCCCTCTTTCCTTCTTTATTGATAAACGACATTCCTCTCATTTTTAACTTTTTTTGTAAAATAGATCTTTTTCCTTATTGTTTTACAAATGGAAAATAATGAACTTCTTTGAAAGGGCAATAGTGAAAAATTGGCTCTGTTCCCGTATCCCGCCAGTGCATATCATGGACAAGACCATGCATTTCAATTTCTGCTTCAGCACGGCGAAGCTGCCATGGGTCATGGGAAATAGGTCCTTTGTACACCTTGATTCCTCTAGTCGTCCAAAGACAATAACGTTCGGTGAGCCAATGAGCTAAATCATCAGAAGACGCTTGAAACGGTGAACCTTGAGGCCGGTAGCGAGCAAAAAAAGAACATGGCTGAAATCCTTTGCTGCTTCGGCGGCTCAAAAAGTGAATCCAGTCTCCACTCGATGATTTAGTCATGTGTGCACGCCTGTAGGGCAGCGACAGCATAAATCGCGCCACCCCTACTACTAAAGAATGGTTTGCATCCAAGCTTAAAAAATATACGCCCGGTTCACCTTTATATGTCACATAGGTTCTAACATTTAGTTCAGCAAAATTGGTGAATGGCAGTGGTGCCGTTGTTCCTCGCAGGTGAAAGTTAGTTCCATAAAAAGGAACGACACTGAGCCAAGCCTGTCCGTCAAATGTCTCTATTTCAAATGCAGCCGGAACATGCATTCGTAATTGGTGCAATGGGACCGGCCAATGTACAAACAATAAATCACTCCATGTTTGCCGGGCAATCCATTTTTGCTCTCCCATTTTCTCCACCTCCTGTGGTTATTTCTATTTCCCTCTCTTTTATTTTTTAGACAAAAAAGCCGGCCCTTATAGCGACCGACTATTTTTTTCAATTTCTTTGACTTTATCTTTAGAAATATGCCAGCCATGGTCCTCTATAATCGACCGGGCTATCATCGATCCAAATGTAAGCAGCACGCCTGCTCCAATAACAACGAATGGAGGAATAATCGGGGAATCAAAATTCAGCAAAATCATCCCAAATCCCCACCAAAACAACCCAAATGCTATGAGAAATGGCAAAATAGAAGGGTTTGGCATATGGATATCTACCACTGGTTCAGCTGGTTTCATGTAGCCTTCCCCGTGAACTTTTTCATAAAACCAGGGGTCAATGGAACGTACTTGAGGCACCTGGGCAAAGTTGTATTCTGGAACCGGAGAAGGAATAGACCACTCTAGTGTGCGCGCATCCCATGGATCTCCCACCTCTACTCGTTCTCCTTTAAATGCTGAATAAATAACGTTTATCACAAGCACCAGTATAGCTGCTGTCATTAAGAAGGTACCCATGGTAGAAATAAAATTATAGGTGTCAAACCCTTCACCTGCTCTGTACGTAAAATAACGGCGCGGCATTCCGATTAAACCAAGAATATGCTGAACAAAGAACGTCATATGAAAACCAACGTACATGAGCCAGAACATGAGCTTCCCCAATGTTTCATTCAATTTATGACCAAACATTAATGGATACCAATAAAACAACCCAGCAAATATACCAAGAATGATACCGCCAATAAAAATGTAATGAAAGTGAGCAACAACAAAATACGTATCATGATAAAGATGGTCTACAGGAGCCATGGCAACCATTACTCCGGTGACCCCGCCTAGTACAAACGTTGGGACAAAGGAAGATGCACACAGCATCGCTGTATTGAACGTAATTTTGCCGCCCCACATCGTAAACAACCAGTTAAATACTTTTACACCGGTCGGTACGGCAATGGCAAAAGAAGCGATCGCGAAAACCGAGTTGGTGATAGGCCCGAGACCAACTGTGAACATATGGTGAGCCCATACCATAAATCTGAGAAATCCAATTAACAACGTAGCAAACACCATTGCCGTATAACCGAATAAACGCTTCCTGGAAAAAGCAGGGATCACTTCTGAAAGAATACCAAATGCTGGAAGTACGAGTATATACACCTCAGGATGGCCAAAAATCCAAAATATATGCTGCCAAAGGACAACACTGCCACCCTCCTCGACTTGGAAAAACTGCCCTCCGAAAAGGCGGTCAAGCATAAGCATTGCTAACCCTGCAGCAAGGGGAGTAAAAGCAAACACGATCAGCATAGAGACAACTAACGTCGTCCAGCAAAAAAGCGGCAAGCGCATCATTGTCATTCCCGGCGCCCGCATATTAACGATGGTAACAATGAAATTTATAGCCGAAATAAGGGTCCCAATCCCACTCACCTGTAAGCCGAGCGCATAAAAATCCATTCCTAAATTGCCATATTCCCTCGTTGATAACGGCGTGTAAGCAAACCATCCTGCATCCGGACCGCTTCCGAAAAACCAGCTGACACTTAAGAGCAAACCACCAAAAAAGAATATCCAAAACGCGAGAGCATTTACAAATGGAAAAGCTACATCCCTCGCACCAATTTGAAGGGGGACGACAAAGTTCATAAACGCAAACAACAATGGAGTAACCGCTAGAAACAGCATGACCGTTCCGTGCATCGTAAGAAGTTCATTATAAGTTTGACCAGTCAAAAGCGTATTTTCTGGATATATCAGCTGGACCCTCATTAAAAAGGCCATAAAACCAGCTTTTATGAAAAAAAAGGTCCCCGCAATTAAGTATAATATTGCAATTTTTTTATGGTCGACTGTGGTCAGCCAGTCCCAAAGCACACTTTTCTGCTTTTTATATTCTACTTCTGTCTCTGCCATATGTTCGTCATCCTCCCGGGCGGTGAAGTTTTCTGTTTTGTTAAACAGCACCGGCTTCATTATTTCCATTCGGAAAAAAGGATATACGGGAAATGACATTTTGTGGTGTTTTGGTTTGGTGTGTTTTTAACCATTTATCGGTACGTAAAATTTTATATACACCTATTTTTATGATTTATGATAAACTTTTTACAGGATATGCACCACTTTTTCTTCCTTATGCATATACAGCTCCAGTAGCACTCCAGCAACGGACACTGGTTCCTTTATTTCTTAAAAAATCCATCTTTTTGGTGTTTTCGCGGACCTAGGTTCCGTTATTTATCTAAAATCCTAGTATTTTCGTTGATTTAGCAGCTAATAACGGAACCAGGGTCCGCCTTGCCCAGCGTAACGGAAGGTACACCCTCTTGCTTCTTTATTATTTTACCCATTATTCATGTGTTCATTTCAGTCTTCATCATCCAAATGATCTTCTATTGTTTGTTCATCCATTTGATGCATCATATCTTCATGATCCATATGCTGCATCATCTCCATGTGAGCTCCGTGGTCTTCCTTTTGAAACATCAAAAACTTCCATTAAATTAAATCCCCACACGGCTGGAGCAAATAAAACATTCAAAGCACTTCCCACGACAGAGACTTAAATCATTAAAAAAGAGAGCGTTCCGTTTACGGCGCACCCTCTTCCTTTATACGAATTTTTTTACTGCTGCCTGCAGGGATTGAATGAATTTTATTTCTACCTGAATGTCTAAAGCATGAAGGCGCTGTGCCTGTTTTGGATGAATACCGGTAACAACTACTTCTTTGCCCATGTATTGAAGGGATTTGAACAAATTTTTAAAGCCAGTTAGTCCTTTTCGATCGATGTGTCCCATTGCTGTGAAATCTATTAATATAATATACATTTCATCCAAATGAGCACTTTTTAAAATATGGTCTTTCATGACCGTCATCTTGTTTTCATCGATATCTCCGAATAAAGGAACCAGCGCCACTTCTTCTGTCATTTCAATAAAAGGGGCAGACAATCGGTTGTTTTCTGCCAACACCTCTTCTACTCTTTCTTTTTCTTTAAAGAATTCCATGTTGGTTTCCTGAAGCCTTGTTCGCAGCGAGTTTAAACGACTAGTTACTGTCATAATAGCCTGGTCTTTTTTGATGACAAGGACTTCACCGTGCAGCTCGCTGTTCCAGCCTGCGTAAAGATCTGCTAAAAGGACATCCCCGGTTTTTGTTACGATATTTATTTCAAGCGAAGTCTCCTCTACATCCGGGTGTATCATCTGTTCGACCTTGGCACGGCTTTGTTCCTCTATGATTTCCAACAAGGAAAACGGCTCACCAAATGTTTTTGCCACCTCTGAAGAATACTCTAAAAATATATAGATTTTTATCTATTTTAAAAATAGGGACCGGTAGCGTTCCGTTAACTTGTTACATTGATGTCTCTTTCTCCTTTTATAACTATTCTCAAGCCAGTAATGTAAATCCCTCAGGTTTCGTATGACGATGACTTGGCTAGATGCTTCTAAAGAAAAATCATAGTGACTTGCCATCCGACCGCCAATTAATATGATCGGCCTGCAGTCCGTTTCGGCAAAAGCTTTAAACACAGAAGCTGCCATTTTCAGTTGTTCTTCTTCTCCACACCTATCAGCATGGTTTTTCCTTTACCCGCAGAGTCTTGCTTTGCCAATCTATCTTCCACTCAAAATCATGTAAAGCTGTAGCTAAATGTTCATCCGCCACTGATATTTTATTTAATTCCCATAGTTTTCCTATATGATACATAGCAGGAGCAATGAAATCTTCATATAAAGAAAGACGGTCATCTTTTTCTTTTTAATGATGCTATTAGCCTAAAGCATCTTTATCATTACCAGCTAAGAAGAGGTCCAATCTATTTGCTATTCTTTAGAGTTTATATATGCTTTTTCGAGGCAGACAAGATACTCAGATCTTCCTTTGGCTCCGCTTTTTCAGGAACAGCGTTTAGAAGCCTTTCATAATTGTCGATAACTACATTTCTGCTATTAAGTATACTTCCAAGCCATGTTGTGTAATCTATAAAAAATCCAATATCCTCTAATTAATATGCCGTTTCTAGATGATTTAAATAATGATACTTATCTTCCTCTATTCGTTTGTAACCATTTCCCCCGAACTTTTCCCATAAAAAAGGGTAAAGTTCCAATTATTTTAATATATTCTATTTCTGAAACCATTAAAAGCAGCTTGCCATAATTATCAAGCAAGCTGCAGGGATAATATATTAATATTATTGCGCTTCTTTAACAGTTAACATTTTTACAGAGCATGGGGAAAGGTCTATCTTTACCACGTCATAGAAGGCTCTCGCCTGTTCTTTTGATTCAAACATAACCACCGGCTTCTCTGGGTTTTTCACGTACGATTCCAGCCCTACTTCATTACCGTCCTGATCTACAGCAATAATCATGTACTTTTCCAATCCGTTCTGTTCTGTTTTCATTGATCATCAAACTCCTTTCCATTCTCACATTCGATATGCTTTTCTAAAAACGTTTTAATCGATGATGAGCTGGCTTCCCCTTTATATACCCTTGCTCGTTTTCTCCTTGTTAAAAATTTTAACATCCAAGTATTCGACTACATCTTTTTCTTTTGAAGAAATGATTTTGACGTTGAGATCATCGCTTCTGCAATGATCGTATTTATTTAATAGCGCCTGGTAATAGGGTTTTTCTTGATACATGTTATCTTCATCAGAAAAAAGAAGCAGCGATGTTTCATCTTCCAGATTTTTTATCATGGCGGGAGCTGCTTAAGAGTTACAGCCTGCAAGCCACAGCAGACATACATATAATATCGATCCAGCTCTTAACGCATTTCCGCCCATCTGTGTTTTCCCCCTGGCTTGCAAATAAAACCTTCATGATGTCTTTCGCGCTACAAAAGGTTCATCCGGCTGTCTCTCTATACCTGTTCTTGCTACATTTAAAACATTTATGGAGGAATAAAAAAACGCTAAACACCAGCTGAGTAATTTCTCCACCGTTCTACCGCTTTCTTTTGTAAATCCTCAAGAACTCACAAAGTTAATAAATACCTATTAACACATCAAACCGAAATAGGTATTTATAATCAATTATTTTTACAAACAGATTTCAATTTTATGGTTTATATGACTTTGGATAGTGGTATATAATTATATACTATGGCATGTTGCAAAAAACGTCAGTCTGTAAAGGGGGTTTCCTATGAATTATATTCTCACTCGAAAATCATCCTATTGTACGCATGTCCAAAGGCACGTCAATTATGAAATCTCTATTCAAATTTCTGAAGGAACACTCCAGTGTACGGCTTCTTGTACAGGTATAAAAGACAAATGTGAAGATTGTCCGCTGGTTCATTACAATACAAACTTTCCGATAGAATCTCTTAAAAAACTTAGTCCTAGCCCATAGCTATTTAAAAAGCAGTCAACGTCTCTTTTATCATGATTTAAAAATACTGCCTTCCATAATGGAATTGGAGTCAGTTTTTTCTTTCGATAATTTCTTGCTGATGAACAGCAGCAAGCTCTGTGATTTTCTGAATATGGCTGTCATCGAGAGAATAATATACGAGCTTCCCTTCTTTTCGGTATTTAGCGAGGCCCAGCTTGCGAAGATACCTTAAGTGATGTGAGGTCGAAGCAATAGAGGCTTCTAAAATATTAGCAGCATCACACACACAAAGCTCTCCTTCCATCGCCAGGGCCTGGACAATTTTCATTCTGTTTTTATCAGCCAGCCCTTTAAACATATTTGCCATTTGTTCCGTGTCACGGTCATTTACCGACTCTCGTATCCGATCGACTTTTTCCCGGTCGACACATGTTACTTCACACACATCTGGTGCTGTTTGTTTTGACTCAGCCATCCTTTTCCTCCTCTGTTTCTAGATTTAGTATGTTTATTATATTATATTCAAGCGTATATTTGAATGAACAGGAACAGTAACAAGATGATTAATATTTCAAGTAAAAAGGGTAAAGAATAGAAAATATGTCCAAAGAGAAAGGATGAATAACCATGACAGAAGATATGTATGAAGAAAAGCGCAGTGACCACTTATTACGCTATCTCGTGCGCCTTGCTGATAACGGTGCTGAAATGGATGTCACGCTGAATGTAAGCGGTACGACGATTACAGGAACCTTAATAGGCAATGTCACTTATTTAGACGAAATCCAACGCTATCTGAAAACAAACCATAGCGATTTAAAAGAAAAAATGACCACTTTTTTTGAAAAAACAGCAGATAAGTTCCAAAAACATACAGATCAAGATGAATATGAAAGCGGTTACATCCATCTTCGTGACGCAAAAATACTAGAAGAACGCGGGGAAAAGGCTTTTGCCGGTAATTTATGGCGCGGAAAACTAGCTGACGTCAACGGATTCAGCTTCGGTGCGATCCGCGTCAAACAATCCGAACGCAGCCGATTTGAATAAAAAGAACAACCAGCCGGACAGTGGATTCTGAACCGGCTGGCCTGTTCTATCTCTTAAGCATTCTATCAAGCGCCGTATAGGCCTGACGCTTTGTTTCTTCTTCTACTTTAATCACGTGATGAGGACTTCCATCCACAATACTCTCTAGCGACCATAGCAGATGAGGCAGGTCAATCCTATTCATCGTAAGACAAGGACACATATTAGGATTTAAAGAAAATACAGTTTTATCAGTTTCTTCGTTGGCCAGACGATTCACAAGGTTCATTTCTGTCCCAACGGCCCACGTGGTTCCGCTCGGCGCATTTTGAATCGTATGGATGATCTTGTTAGTAGAACCAGCCGTATCCGCTGCCTGCACCACATCAAACGTACACTCCGGATGAACAATAATATTTACATCCGGATGCTCTTGCCGTACATGATCCACATTTGCCATCGTAAACTTTTCATGAACCGAACAATGGCCTTTCCAGAGAATCATTCGTACATTCTCCAGGTCTCCCTCATACTCCAGCTCATTATTAACAGGGTCCCACACCGCCATCTCCTCTAACGGCACACCTATCTCATAAGCGGTATTGCGGCCAAGATGCTGATCCGGCAAAAACAAAATCCTCTCTTTTTGAGCAAATGCCCATGTCAGCATATCTCTTGCATTCGACGATGTTAACGTCGCTCCTTCATGCTCACCGCAAAACGCTTTAATAGCTGCTGTGCTGTTCACATAAGTAAGCGGAATCATCGTATCCCCAAGCTTTTTCTGCAGAACCTCCCAGGCAGTCTCCACTTGTTTTAAATCTGCCATATCCGCCATCGAACAGCCTGCTCTTAAATCAGGCAGCAGCACCGTCTGATGCTCTTCCGACAAAATATCGGCCGTTTCCGCCATAAAATGAACGCCGCAGAAAACAATATATTCCGCCTCTTTATTCGCCGCTGCCGTTTTCGCAAGCTGCAGCGAATCCCCAGTATCATCCGCAAACTGAATCACTTCATCCTTCTGATAATAATGACCCGGCATAAACAAACGCGAACCAAGCTCCCCTTTTATCTCACGCACCCGCTCATCCATCTGCTTCTCACTCAACAACCGAATATGTTCCGGCAGCGTATGCGCCTGAAAACTCTCCAGCACCTTCATCATCCCACATCCTTTCAGAAAAAATTATTTTATCAGAAAACTGAGGTCACTAGCTGTCACCGAATGAGTAAGACAGCCAAGCGAAATATAATCCACCCCGCAGTTTCTGTAATCTGCTAAATTATCAAGGATAATACCGCCGGAAGCCTCTTTTTGAATCGCAGAAGGTATGAGCGATGTGTATTCTTTGATCTGCTCCGGAGCGCAATTATCAAACATAATAACATCTGCGCCGGCGCTGACAGCATCTTTGACTTCCTCGACATTAGTTGTTTCCACCTCTATTTTGACCATATGCCCCGCATAGCGTTTTACTTTTTCCACTGCCTTCGTCATACTTCCTGCTGCAGCAATATGGTTATCCTTAATCATGACCGCATCATAAAGGCCAAATCGATGATTCACTCCGCCGCCGCAGCGAACAGCATATTTATCGAACATACGCAGACCGGGCATCGTTTTTCTCGTATCACAGATGCCGATAGAAGCGTCATTTAAAATCGTCACGGCACGTTTTGTCATTGACGTAATGCCGCTCATACGCTGCAGCAGGTTCAAAAGCACTCTTTCGCCGCTTAAGACCATTCTAGTAGGCCCTTGAATACTTGCGACTACATCACCGTGAGCCATGCTTTCTCCCTCTTCTTTGTAAATCGTCACCTCTATGTTTTGGTCAAGCTGAGCCAGCCCTTCCTTTAACACCATTCCCCCTGAAAAATATCCTTCCCCTTTCGCAATAATCTGTCCTCTTGTATTGTCATCAGAAGAAAAAACAGCGTTTGTTGTGATATCTTCTGTACCTATATCTTCTAACAGGAATTCATGCAGTTTCTTTTTAAGGTGTAATATATTCATGCGAAGCTTCCCTCTCCTTGTTCTTTTTTACAACGGGATCATGATCTCTTTCTTCCCAATAAATAGAAAATCCTGACCATTCTGGTTTTTCCTCCTGATAATCGGTCCGAAGATGAGCCCCCCGTGATTCTGTTCTTACCAGGGCTGCATTTGTAACCATCCAGGCAGCTGCAAGCAGATTTTTTATAGTGAGCTGCTGTTTGCTTAACTCCGTAGAAGCCGGGCTGAATATAAAAGCAATATAACTGCTCAGCCATTCTTTCATCCGCAGCAAACGATTCTCCTCTTTTACAATGCCAGCCCAAGCATCCATTCGTTCTTGAAGCTCTGAAAGAGAGGGAATATCTTCGGCAAAAGAAGATACTGGCCACATTGTCCTTCGTCTTCTTGCTTTCATGGGCTGGGTAAGAAGGCGCTCGGTAAGAAGAAGCGCCGAAGCTGCTCCTTCGAGCAGTGAATTGCTGGCAAGCCTATTGGCGCCATGCATGCCGGTGCATGCTGTTTCGCCAATCGCAAACAAGCCTTTTGTATCGGTTTGGCCGTATTCGTTTGCTTCAATGCCGCCCATCATAAAATGAGCACCCGGCCTCACAGGCAGCAGCCCCTTTTCAATGTCAATATGATGTGCGTGAAGCTGAGCCGCAATCGATGGGAACTTTCGAGTGAAATCAGGAATATGTTTGATAGAAAGAAATACGTCACGACCTGATTTCCACGTTTCATACACCGTTTTAGCTACAACCGATCGAGGCGCTAAATCTTTCAGCTCATGTTTTCCTTCCATAATCGGCTGAAGCTGCTCATCCACAAGAATCCCGCCTTCTCCTCTAATCGCTTCTGAAAGCAGACCGGCTCCTTTTCCATCTGCATAAAGCATCGTCGGATGAAATTGCATAAATTCCATATCAACGAGCCTTGCACCTGCGCGGTACGCCATTGCTAAGCCATCGCCTGTGGATTCTTCTGCGTTGGAAGTGATCGAATACAGCTGGCCGCATCCTCCGGCCGCAAGCACCACAGCAGATGAAAGAATAGTGCAGCACCTTCCGTCTGCATCCTTTCCTCTAATGCCCGCACACTCTTCTTCCTCCATTAGCAGGTCATATACCATAAAATGCTCGAGCACCTGCACGTTTTCTTTTACTTGATATTTTAGTTGTTTCATAATGTGATAGCCTGTCGCATCTCCCCCTGCATGAAAAATACGGCGGCAGCTGTGGGCTCCTTCTTTTGTCAGGTGATACTTCCCCTGCTCATCTACATCAAAAAGAACACCGCTTGAAAAAAGGGCCTCCATTATCCTAGGAGATTGATTGATCACATTTTTTACTGTATTTGTATTGTTATAGCCGTGTCCTGCTGCCAGCGTGTCCAGTGCATGTAAAGCGAGACTGTCTTTATTTCCAAGAGCTGCGGCTATTCCGCCCTGGGCACGGTTAGAATTTCCTGTTCCAAGCGCACCTTTCGTAACCAGCATGACTTCTTTTTCTTTTGATAACTCAATTGCTGCCAGCAATCCGGCGATTCCGCTTCCGACGATAAGAATATCTGTGGTGAATATTTTCTGTTTCATGATTTACTCCTTTGGGTTTACATATGTCTTGACACATATATTTACATAAATTTAAACTAGTAGCAACCATTCTTTTTGAAAAAACTGATGTGAATGTGAAATATTGAACGAGGAGCCTTGCTAATTGATGATTTATTTAGATCACTGTGCAACAACACCGATGAGTGAGAATGCTCTCGAGACGTACCTACAAACGTCTCAGTCGTTTTATGGAAATGAGCAAAGTTTACATGATGGAGGAGATGCTGCAGCCCAATTGCTTGAGCACTGCAAATATGAAATTGCCGGCGTTATTAATGGGGACGCATCCGGACTTTACTTTACAAACGGAGGATCCGACAGCAACATTACCGCTCTCTTAAGCCTGGCTTATGGAAATATGGCACGCGGCAAACATATTATCACCTCTCCTCTCGAGCATCCTTCGGTTTATCAGGCTTTAGAAAGGTTGAAAAGCGAAGGGTTTGAAGTCGAGGAAACAGACGTAAAGCCAAACGGCCAGGTGTCGCTGGCTTCCCTTCAATCGTTAGTACGGGAAGATACTATTCTCGTCTCGATTTGCCACGCCAGCAGTGAAACCGGAGTCATTCAGCCAATCGAACAAATCGGGAAGATGCTGCAGGATCGGGGGGCTGTGTTTCATTGCGATGCCGTACAGACCTTCACAAAAATTCCTATCGATGTGAAAAAATACCGGATCAGTGCTCTGTCCACCTCTGCCCATAAAGTGTATGGTCCCAAAAATACAGGTGCCTGTTATATTGATCCGTCGGCAGTATGGAAAAGCATCTATCCCGGTGTTGTCCACCAACAAGGTTTCAAACCAGGAACCGTGGATGTTCCAGGAATAGCCGCTTTTACAACAGCAGCACTGGAATTGTATAAAAAAAGAGAACAAATAACCACTTCCTGGCGCGGGCTGCAGCACTGGTTTTTAGAGCAGCTGAACGAGGAAGCCTTCTCTTTGTTCGGGGATAAAGATAAACGCCTTCCTCACCATGTAGCACTGCGGACACAAGGATGGGAAGGACAATGGATCATGCTGGAGTGCAACCGAAAAGGCATCGCCCTTTCTTCCGGAAGCGCCTGTAAAACCTCATCATCCGCTCCGTCGAAAAGCCTTCTCGCCATGGGACACAGCGCAGAAGAAGCCCATGGCTTGTTCCGCATCAGTTTTGGGGTAAATACAACGATGGAAGACCTCTCAGTAACAGCAGAAGTGTTAAATCAGCTGGTCGGCAACAAAAAGACTGTTTGGATGTAAGGTCGAAACAGTCTTCTTTTGTGTGGATGTGCACTGCTTAATGCAATTTATGAAGGAGCCCGGACAAGATATGAACGAATGGCTGCAGGATTTGAACAGCTTGTTTTGATATATACACTAATGACTAACACTAGTCAATGCTTTTGTTTCTGCCTCAGTATACACTTCTCTTCTCTGGGTGGGTGACCGTTTTCCAGACGATACCGACTGCTTTTTTATAAATATGCACGATCCACCCTACGATTTGACCAACTTTTCTGCTTTTATGCACGCAATTCTTCTTATTATGAACGAGAACTGCTGGCTATAAAGAAAATTTGGCTAGCGCCAAGCCTTTAGGTGCAGGTGATTGCCTCGTTGCACTTATACTGATTTCCTCAAAATTTTAACTTCGTCGCTGCTTCATCCATGCTAAATTTTATACGTTCCAATCAGTGTAAAAAAGACTGCTCCGGCTTCATACCGGAAACAGTCTTTTTCTTACCGCTTCGAAGGTTTTACACACCAGCTCTGGGTGCTGCATGGCTGTACCTCCGCTTCTAAAACGTTTTTTCTTTGCCATTTCGCACTTTTTCGTTCATCAAGGTTCGTTTCGTGAAAGCTGTCCCAATCGCCGCTTGAAAAACGGCTGATCGCCTGATGATTCCATGAAGGGTTGAAGCTGCGGATGATGATGCCATCGCCCTCTTCTTCTTTTTTTACAGTGGATAAAACCGTGTCCTCATCTTCTTGCTTGAAAAAAGAATAATGATACGGCGTTTTCACATTCGATGGGTTCAGCTTCATTGCGTCATGTTCGATTTTGTTATATGTCAAAATCGGGGTTAGATATTTTTTGGCTTTCCGAGGAATGTGTTCCTCAACGGGATGGCCGCTATGAGACGTTACCGCAAATGCAAATTCCCAGGTACCTTTCATTTGTGAGTCGGGTGTTGGAAGTGCGATGCCAGATGGCCTTCCCGGACGGCGGACTAGATCTGCTTTCCCAAGAATACCAACGGAACGGAGCAGAGTTAAAGCAATCGTATCCCGGTCTTCTCCGACAATTTCATACTCCCGTGTGCTGTTTGTTAGCACCGACAACCCCCGCTTTTCTTCAGCCAGGCTGACAAAGCTAAGCATCGGATTGATTTCATCCGGGCGTTCCGACCATTGTTCTTCTTCCCATACTTCTTTGACCGGATCATTTGTCGGACGCTCAATGGTTCCGAAAGGCTGATCAGCAATGGATACTGCATTTGAAAACCCTGCTGGAATCAATACGCGTAAGCGGTGATCTTCACTCGTATTTCGGACCTCTCCCTCTACATCGATTCTTTTTTCATAGCGGGGAAGGCTAATCCTCCAGTGAATATCTATGCTACTGTCTTTTTCTCTGCGTTCCCGCGCATCCAAATCAGACGGAATATCCAACGAATAAGATATCTCCGCTTTTTCTTCTGTCACCGACACTGAAGCTTCAACCAATTCGTTTGTTAAAACCCAATCTTCACGCGGTGGAGAGTAGTCATATTCATCTCCATCATCGCCGCCATTTTCTACAGTCAGGACCCTTTCAAACCACTGGTCAAGCTCTTTGTCATACACATCGAGAGTACCGTTTTTTCTGCACACGACTTTATAAAAATCATTCTCAAGAGCATCTACCTCTTGTGGCGCAGCCACTTCAGAGGTCCCTTCTGCTTTTTTCACCAAATACGTTTTATAACCCATAGCTGGGAGGACATCTTCGACTACAATTGTATATTCGATAAATGGATCGTAATCTCCGTAATGGACGATCTGCCGGTCGATTAGGCCGGGATCTTTTTCTTTTGCGTCCCGTACCCGGAACACCGGCTCTTCGCCGTTTTCATCCACCAAACGAAATTGCTTTTCTTTCGTAATAACCTTCGTTTCAAAAGCCGTTTTCCGCTCCTGCGGAAATAGATTAAACGCTGTTAGCTTGTCCTGATGCGGCTCATTTAGCATTGAATCTACGATTTTTCTCATATAGAATTCGATCAGCCGGTTTACCCGCTCTTCTGTCATCAAAAAGCGTTCCTTAATTTCACGGTGGACCTTATCGGAACAGCAGCAGCCGATGCTGTCGTGGGCATGATTTTTCATCATTTCCTTCCATATTTTTTCTAAAAGGCCGCCGTGATAATCAAAGCCCAGCCGGTAAGCAAGAGCCATTAACGGTTCCAATTCATTAACGATTTTGTATTCAAGCTGGGTGTTCAACGTTTTTATATCCATCCGGGTGGAATAAATACTTTTGTGCACCCGCATATATTTCCCCTGCAAGAATTCACCTTGTACTTCTTTAAAAGATGTCTTTTCTTCTTCTATTTTTTCAAATAGGTCTTCAAATCGGCTTAAGAAGAAGTCTTTGTCAGGGTATATTTTTTCCAATGAAGCAATAATCTCATGAATGTTCTGTTGAATCGGCATTTGATCGTGGCCGTTTGGAATAAGCACATGGTCCGTAGTAGCCCGTTCATTTAATAGTTTAAAATTTTTATCCATTTTTTCCTTCAGGGCTTCTTCATCAGCCGGCAGGTATTTTCCAATCGCATATCCATCCGGTAGCAGAACTGTTTTGGTACGGCTTCCATCGGGACTTTTCCATTCAAATTCAGACTCCCAAGAACCGTTATGCTCGGTCATGCCGCGCCAGAACATTGCCCGTTCAATATTAAATCCGTTTAACATGTGAGGCATTTGCTCGGACTGCCCGAAAGAATCGGGAAGATAACCAATCTTCATTGGTTCCCCAAACTCCTTTGCATCCTTGTGTCCATAAAGGAGGTTGCGGACAATTGATTCGCCGGAGACGACCATTTCATCGGTCTGGGTATACCACGGACCGATAATAAGCTTTCCGGCTCTAACCAACGCTTTTACTCTTTCTTTCGCTTCTGGTTTAATGGTTAGATAATCCTCTAGCACTACGGTCTGTCCATCGAGCACATAATACGGATATTCTGCATCTTCTTCAAGCCGTGTTAAAATTTCTTCCATGTTGTTCATAAGAAGAATACGGGATTCTTCGGTCGAAAAATACCATTCACGGTCCCAGTGCATATGAGGGACGATGTGAACCTGCTGTTGTGTCATGTCAAATTCCTCCTACGACTGCTGTAATTTTTTGTAGCGTTGTATTTTAAGAGCGATGAGTAAAGCGGTAGATATAATCGTTCCAAGGATTGGGGCACCGAGCCAGATTAATGCTCCTTCGAAAAAACCTGCTCCTTCAAGGAAGAACAGTGAGAAAATGCCTGCTCCCGGTACAGGAAGACCGATTTGATAACTCATTACAATCGCACCCGTAACCGCTGAACCGATTAAGAAGGAACCAATGACTCGAATCGGATCTTTCAGCATTAAAGGAATCGCTCCTTCTGTAATTCCTGCGAGCCCTAAAATCCAGGTTGATTTTCCAACTTCTTGTTCATATTCATCAAAATATTTTTTAAAAAGAACAGTTGCAGCTGTAACGGTAAAGGCGGAGACCATCTTGACTGAAGCAAATGCTGCGTATGGAAGAAAATTCCCCTCAGCCATTAAGCCTATACAAAAGGCGTAAGCTGCTTTATTGACTGGTCCGCCAAGATCAAAGGAAACCATCATGCCAATAACTGCTCCAAGCAGCAGCAGGTTGGCTCCGGACAAGCTTTCCAATCCGCCAACGAGACTATCATTAAACCAGATTAAAGGTTTGCCGATGACCAAAAACATCAGTACACCAATAATAATCGTACTTACAACAGGATATACCCAAAACGATACAAACCCTGAAAACACACCAGACGTGCGAATATTGGCTTTCATCCATTTCATTAAATAACCGGCCATTAAACCGCCGACCAGACCGCCGACAAATCCGGTATCAATCAGTGTGGAAGCAAGTCCTGCAGCAAAACCGGGTGTTAAACCGGGCTTGTCTGCAATCGAATAAGCAATATAAGCACCAAGGATCGGCACCATCAATGTTCCAAGCATGCCGCCGCCGAGTTCTCTCATCAAATTAAGGAAGGTTCCTTCGGTATCATAGAGCTCTTGCATGTCAAACGTCTGGGCAATAAACAGCGCAAAGGCAAGCAGCATCCCGCCCGCAATAATGACCGGTACAATGTATGAAATACCAGTTAATACGGCTTGTTTTACTTCTTCCCAGGTGGATTGATTTTCTGGCTCCTGTTCGTCTTCGTTTGAAGAAGAATCTCCCTTGTAAGCTGGAGCTTCAAGAGCGCGTTGAATAAGTCCTTTCGCCTGTTTGAGGGGAGCCGCCACACTTGTTTCTACTACTCTTTTCCCTTTCAAGCGATCTGTACGTTTTACCTGTACGTCTTTCGCTACAATAACGGCTTCCGCTTCCTGAATTTCTGCCGGTGTAAGCGGATCTTCTACACCATTTGCGCCTTGCTTTTCCACCCTTACCCGGTAACCTAATTCTTTCCCGGCATTTTCTAGAGCTTCGGCTGACATATACGTGTGAGCAATACCCGCCGGACACGCTGTTATCCCAACGATCAGCGGAGCATCCTTACTGATTGGAACAGGCGCTTCTTCCTCTTTCTCTTTATCTAATCGTTCCATAAACACTGTTGGTGTTTTAGCAGCTAAAAGATTTTGGCGGTACGCGTCATGTGTAAGCCGTGTACTTAATGCAGCCAGCACTTCCAGATGAGTAGAATCACTTTCCGCGCTAGGGATAGCTAGAAGAAAAATAAGATCTACTTTATTTTCAGGATCAATACTTTCCCAATCCTCGATCGGTTTTTCTAATGTGGCAGCCACAAAAGCTGCTTCTTTTACCGTGTCTGATTTTCCGTGCGGGATCGCGAGCCCATTTTCAAACCCAGTTGCACTTTGAGCTTCTCTATCTATCAGCGCTTTCAAAAATACGTCTTCGGATTCAATTTTGCCTTCACGCTTAAGCAGCGAAGTCATTTTTTCTAAGGCTTCCTGTTTCGTTTGAAAGCTTTCATTAATTAAAATAAGATTTTCATTCGTTATGTTGCTAAGCTTCATATCTCCCACCTCACTTTTTACTTGTTTATACTTGTATAACCAACATATAAGATAAAATAAAAAAAGACTTTATGAAAGCCCTACCAATAATGTAATGCAGGACTTTCCCCCTGTCAATGTTAATCTTTTCCTACCCTCTCCAAAAACCTGAATTCTGTCTGGTTATAAAAAATCTTCGTATACTCAAAGAGCTCATTGGTTTCCAAAGCCCCTGTCAATTCAACTTTAAAAACGGGGGTGCGGTCATTAATATGAAGCTGCTGCTGAATAGAGGCATCCGGCATCACCGCAAAAAATTCTTTTTCGCTCCATAAAATTTCATGGCCGAGTTCTTTTAAATAGTCATATTTGGATACTTCCACTTTTTCCTGTGTTAATTCAGGAAAAATGTGGACTGGCATATAGGAAATTTCAAAAACCACCGGCCTTCCATCAATAAAACGAAGGCGCTCAATGTAATACACTTCTCCCTCTGAAAGATTCAATTTTTGCCGGACCCACTCCGATGGATCCTTTTTTTCAAAACGAATGACAACGGTATAAGCGGTTTTGTTATAAGAAACAGCCCGTTCGTGAAACCCTGTCATTTCATCAAAATATATTTTTATTTTCTCTTTTTGATTACTGACGTAGGTTCCTTTGCCATGCACTTTATACAAGTAGCCGCGGGAGACAAGGTTATCGACGGCTTTTCTTGCCGTCATCCGGCTTACGCCAAACGCTGCAGCTAGTTCATTTTCAGAAGGTACTTTTTCTTCTGCTTTTAATTCCCCGCTTTTTACTTTCTGTAATATATGATCTGTTATTTTTTCGTAAAGTTTTTCCATATCCATCACCACAATTAGTGTACCACAGTCGACCGTTTTTCATAGAAAGAGAATGATAATCAAACGTTTGATTGATTCATTTGTTTGGTTTCTGCTCGATTTTTGGGATTTATGAATAGGATAGGCTGAATTATGTACTGATTTTGGACATATATCACCAGCTTTTCGATGTTTATGAACGAAGTAGTGTCTGAGGTCTGGCCCAAACCTCATCTTCCCTCGGTGATTTTCTTCGATTTCCAAAACTCCATTACTGAAAAATGAACGTATTTCAAGTAAACTAATAGGTAGAATAAACCTTTCAGTAAGAAAGAGGGATAAACGATGTCATTAGAACTAGCGATTCACCAGACTCCAACGAAAAAAGAAAAGCCCGATTATGATAACTTAAGCTTTGGCAAACATTTTACAGACCATATGTTTGTTATGGATTACAGCACGGAAAAAGGCTGGTATGATCCGCGCATCACTCCTTATGAACCGCTTTTAATGGATCCGTCTTCCTTAGTATTTCACTACGGCCAGTCTGTATTTGAAGGTTTGAAAGCCTACAATGCCGGCGATGAAGTGCTTCTTTTCCGTCCGGAGAAAAATTTTCACCGCTTGAATAAATCAAACGAGAGGATGAACATTCCACAGATTGATGTGAAATTTATGGTTGATTCGTTAAAACAGTTAATACATATGGACCGCGACTGGATTCCAACGCAGGAAGGACAGTCCCTTTATGTAAGGCCATTTATAATTGCAAACGAACCAGCTTTAAGTGTAAAACCATCCGCTCAATATAAGCTGATGATCATTCTGTCTCCGGTGGGAGCGTATTATTCTAACTCTGACCAAATGAGTCCGGTTAAAATTTATGTGGAGGATGAATTTGTGCGCTCGGTCAAAGGCGGGGTCGGTTTTACAAAAACATCCGGCAACTATGCAGCCAGCTTAAAAGCTCAAACAAAAGCGACCGAGCTTGGTTACGATCAAGTGCTCTGGCTTGATGCTCTTGAAAAGAAATATGTAGAAGAAGTCGGCAGCATGAATATCTTTTTCAAAATAAACGGTGAGATTATTACACCTGCTTTAAATGGCAGCATTCTAGACGGAATTACCCGCGACTCGGTGATTGAGCTTCTCCGCTATTGGGGCTACACCGTGAATGAGCGCCGCATTTCTATTGATGAAGTGTATGAAGCCCACCAGAACGGAATACTTGAAGAAGTGTTCGGAACCGGAACCGCTGCCGTTATCTCTCCGGTCGGCACTCTAAATTGGAAAAACGAAGAACTGGTTGTCAATAACAATGAAACAGGTGAACTTTCCCTTAACCTTTATCAGACCATTGCGGGAATTCAAACCGGAAACGAAGAAGATAAGCTCGGCTGGACCGTTCCGTTAGAAGTAAAACAAGCCTAACAATGAGGAGCTGAAGAGGTGCATTTATTATTTCAGTATAACTGGCAAGTACGTGACGAATGGTTTGAGTGGTGCAAAGCTGTACCGGAAGAAGAGTTGAAACGCGAGCGAATTGGAGGGGTTGGCAGCTTTCACCGTACGCTGTTTCATATCGTTGACGTAGAAATTTCCTGGATTCACGCGTTAGAAGGAAAAGAGTTTGACCCGTCTTTTTCAGACTATAACACTCTTGAAAAAATGAAGCACCTTTCAGACTCCTACCGGCTGGAGTTAGAATCATTTCTACTCCATTGGAAGGACGAAATGGAAACAAAAACGGCGAAAGCTCCCTGGCTGAAAAATGAAAGCTTCAATTACGGCGAAGTGCTGCGCCACGTGATTGCTCATGAAATTCATCATATCGGGCAGCTTTCAGTATGGACACGGGAACTTGGAAAAACTCCAATTTCCCCCAACTTTATCGGCCGAAGTTTAAATCCTTCTTCTACTGGTTAAACATACAGGACAGCTAGAGGTTCAGTGCATATCCTGAATCTCAGCTGTTCTGTTTTCGTTTAACATTTCTTAAGTGATAAAATGAACAAATAAGGAGGTCCTGGATATGCATCCGCAAAAAAATGCTGGATTAGCTGCTGTACTGAGTGCCGTGTGGTCCGGACTCGGGCAGATTTATAACGGACAAATTGCTAAAGGTATTATTTTAATGATCATTCAATTTATTAATTCTTTATTGTTTTTTGTTTTAATTGGTTTTATTACGTATCCGATTGTGTGGATTTACGGCATGGTAGATGCTTACAAACAAGCAGAGAAATACAATCGAAGAAATGCCCATTAACGGCACGAACGGCTCCTCTGCTATAAAAGCGAAGAGCCGTTCTTTTTAGTGTGAAAAAACATTTTTATTGATAAGATTAGGCGGGCGCATTCCTTCTAAAACAGCGTCTGCGTTCTCAGCCGCCAGCATGGACATGCGGTCTTCCGTTTCTGCTGTCGCAGAGCCAAGGTGCGGCGTGGTAATTACATGCCCCATGTGTAAAAGCGGATGATCCGGAGACACCGGCTCTTCTTGAAACACATCAAGTGCTGCTGCACGGATTTCTCCTTTTTGCAGTGCATCTACCAGAGCCCCTTCGTCCACCGTAAGCCCGCGTGAACCATTTACGAAAACAGCGCTTTTTTTCATCCGTTTAAATTGCTCTGCCCCCATCAAATGATGGGTTTCAGGAGTTAAGGGGGTCATTAAGCAAACGTGGTCCGATTCTTCGAGCAGCTTATCAAGGCTGCAGTATTCTGCGTTGAATTTGTTCTCAAGTCCTGGTTTTCTAGAGCGGTTATGATAAAGAATATTCATGTCAAAACCAAAGTGAGCCCGCTTTGCGATTGCTTCACCGATTCTTCCCATTCCAATAATTCCTAAGGTTTTATGATGCACATCTATTCCAAATTTCTCTTCCGGCAGCAGACCTTTCCACTCCCCTCGCTTCACGTACTGATCTAATTCAGGAATGCGACGGGCAGCTGCAAGAAGCAGCCCAAAAACTGCATCAGCCGTTGTTTCGTTCAGCACCCCCGGCGTGTTAGTTGCTGCAATGCCACGCTTGGTTAACTCATCAATGTCAAGATTATCATAACCAACAGAGACATTGCTGACCACCTTTAAAAGCGGAGCATGGTCAAGAAGTTCTTGCCCTACCTCCAATTCTCCAACAATGAAGGCAGACGCTTCATTAATTGCCTTTTTAAATGCTTCATTAGAGAGATCTTCTCCATCATTAAAATGACTTACTTCATATTTTTCACTTAGCTTGTTTCTGGCCTTTTCTCGAACCCGGCCATACGCTACTATTCTTGGTTTCATGGCACTGCTCCCCCTTCATTTTTTAGGATGAAAATCATTCAGCTGTTCAGCGGTAAGATTCAGCACTTAGACAGTGTTTTCAGCTCATCCTCGCTTGGATTCAGCTCTTCACCCCAAACTTTCAGCACTCCCCCTGGCACACTCTCTAATCCAGCATCTTCAACGCTTCCTCGGCTCCTGTTACTGGCTTATGGCAGGCAAAGTTTTCGCATACATAAACAGTCGTTTTGTCTTCGACTTTTTCATAACCTGCTGCAAACGGGGCCACTTCTCCGAACCTTTCTGCATTCTCACTAATAAGATACGTGACCTCTGGATAAAATTCCTGCTGCAGCTGCTTGGTTACCAGCTCAGCATCCTCCTCCGTTTCATTGGTCAGCACCACTACTTCTTTCATATCACTGTGAAGCAGTAAATAACTTTGGAGAAAATACATGTGACCGCTTGGATACTGCTTGAGCTCCTTAGCAAACGCGTCGATCGATTGTCTTGTTTTCTCTTCATACGATATTTCGCCGGTAAAACGGGCGAGCCGCAATAGCTGCACAGCAGCAACACTGTTACCCGAAGGCATTGCTCCATCATACGTTTCTTTCAGCCGTACTAATAATTCTTCTCCGTCTTTGCCATAAAAGAAAAAGCCGCCATTTTCTTGATCCCAAAACAGATCGATCAGCTGATCACCGTAATGTCTTGCTTTCTCCAGATAAGAAAGATCAAGGGAGCTTTCATACAGCTCAAGCGCTGCCCAGAGCACGTTGGCGTAGTCTTCAACAAAGCCTTTATGCTTCACTTCGCCATCCCGGTAGCGAACCATCAGCCTGTTCTCTACCGTAAGTTCTGTTTCTATAAAGGAGAACGCCTTTTTCGCTTCTTCCAAATAACGAGGTTCATCAAAGACACGGGAAGCTTTGGCTAAAGCGGAAATCATCAACGCGTTCCAGGAGGTTAAAATTTTATCATCTTTATGAGGATGCACCCGCTTTTCTCTGTATTCAAATAATTTTTCACGTGACTGTTCAAGTTTTTGATTTACTTTCTCTGGGTCCAGGTTATGGTTTGCGGAAAAGGCTTCCGGTGACTGGCGGATAAGGTTAGGAATACTTTTGCCTTCAAAATTTCCATCCTCCGTTATGTCATAGACCTGACAAAATAGCTCACCGTCTTCGTCTCCGAGAACTTCTTTAATTTCTTCTTTTGTCCAGACATAGAACTTGCCTTCTTCTCCCTCCGAATCGGCATCTTCTCCGGAATAAAAGCCGCCTTTTTCATCCTGCATATCACGAAGAATATAAGTGAAAATTTCTTCAGCTGTGGCTTGAAACCGGTCCTCCCCGGTCAATTGATAAGCTTCTGTATAGGCAATAGCTAAAAGGGCGTTGTCATAAAGCATTTTTTCAAAATGAGGGACAAGCCATTTATCATCAACGGAATATCTGGAAAAACCAAATCCGATGTGATCATACATTCCGCCGGCCGCCATGCCTTCTAACGTTTTTAGTGCCATCTTCAAGGCCGTCTCATCTTTTGAATAACGGTAATATCGGAAAAGATACATCAAAATGTGAGGAGCCGGAAACTTAGGTGCACCGCCAAAACCACCGTAGTTAATATCAAAACTTTGGCGAAGCTGCTCCATTCCTTTTTTTAACACTTCTTCGTTTAAATCGGTTTGTCCTTCCGCTGTACGCGGCTGCAGCACATCGGCCATTTGATCACTGACTTCTTTAATTTTTTCCGGATCTTCCTGGTATTTATCATAGAGCTGAGTAATCACATCCATCATTCCGGGCATTCCGCGCATGCTGTGCTTTGGAAAATACGTTCCCGCATAAAAAGGCTTTTGGTCAGGAGTGACAAACACGTTTAACGGCCAGCCGCCATGCCCTGTCATTGCCTGGCAGGCGAGCATATAAATCGAATCGATATCCGGCCGTTCTTCCCGATCGACTTTGATCGCCACAAACCGGTCATTCATTAAATTTGCCACTTCTTCATCTTCAAAGCTTTCTCTTTCCATGACATGACACCAATGACAAGTACTATACCCTATGCTCACCATAACTGGTTTATTTTCTCGTTTCGCTTTTTCAAATGCCTCTTCACTCCATGGATACCAATCAACAGGGTTATCTTTGTGTTGAAGCAGATAAGGCGATTTTTCATATTGCAAACGGTTCGCCACTCCATCACTTCCTTTCTTATGATATATAAACGTTTCTTTCTGAAGTTTACCCGAAAAGAAACAAAGAAAAAACCGAACCCTTTATTTAAGTTCGGCATCTTCTTCGTCTATCCAATGGAACACAGGGAAAGCAATTATAATTGTGTATTAAAGGCATTTGGGTTAGGAAAATATACCTTGACGGAAGGAAAACGAGAATGACATAGATAAAGAAGAGTACAAATCCAGTAAGAAGTATTTGAAGGTCTTGAATCCCTGAAAAACGAACCTGAAAAATAAAGAATACCCATAATGCACCACAAATGCAAGTGTCTTCAATACTAACATTCTGAAATTGAATAGGTCGGTCAACGGTTTTATCGGCTTAAACATTCTAATAAATTTCAAGGAAATCTCCCTTCAACGACAACCCCGAAAGGTTGCCGCCGAAATCATTTATCGTATTCAAGAAGATATTCAATCGCTTCTTCTTTTGAATTGTCTTCCATGTATAGCTGATGAATCACACGGTCAATGTCTTGTTCATCCAACGTTCCTTTCTGTTCGTTTCCGTCGACTAAAGTTTCACGAAAGTCGTCATTAAACACGAAATCACTGCTTCTATTTACGCTTTCTTGAATAAATTCTTGCGCTTCATCAGGAAGATTCTCAAATTCTTCTTTCACTTTCCCTTCGTTCATTTCTTTTTTCAATTCTTCGTGTGCGTATTCCGTAACGTTAGCAGGCGTATGGTCTTCATTTCCTCTGATATAATAGTCAAAGTCACTATATATGTTATACAGTCGTATAAAGTGAAAACCTCTTTCCATTCCGTCTATTTTATTTTCTTCTAATTTTTTGGATAAAGTAGACAAACGATAAAGAGAATTTTCTAGATCGTTTTTAAAATTTGGGTCTTTTGCGTATTCAATTGCTTTTTCCGTTTTAGGAATAAGATTTTTAAGTGTTTCATTCGCATTTTCAATGTTAAAATCAGCACGTTTCCAACCTTGTTCATGAAATTCAATCGTCTTTTCACGCCCCAACGCAATTACGTCATTAATCGTTGGGTGTAAGCCATTCACAGTATCTAATTCTTTTTCCGTTTCACCGTTTCTAGAATCAATTAAACGTTGAATCACTTCATCTTTTCCGTATTCCTCTTTTGTAACTTTCCAAAGAAAGTCAACGTCGTTTGGATTTAATTCTTCGTACTGTTCATATGCTGCAACAACTGCTTCACGATACAAATCGTTATTAACAAAACGCTTCCTTGGGTGATAGTTGTCTGAAATATACGCTTGAATATCTTCAGGCAGTTTGTCAAGTGCTGCAACGACTTCTTCGTCTTCTAATTTATCAATTGCTGCTTGTTCCTTTTCTTCCAATAATTCAATTGATTTTTCTTTACTCATATCTTCAGCTTTCGTTTTTTCGGATTCAGCTGCTTGAACATCGTTTTCGCTTGACAATTCTTCTTGTTCGCCACCTTTGCTACAAGCAGACAGAACCAACGTTGAAATCAAAGCCGTTGTCATTAAATGTTTCTTCATTCATGATTCCCCCTAAGAATCAGTCAATGCCGTAACAGTCTCTTGTTTTTTGATTGACCACAATCAATGTTTTCTCCATTAAAAAATTAATGTCGTAAGTCTACATCACCTAATTCTTGATTTATCTCAACAATAACTTCACGGAATTGTTCATTTGTAACAAAAAAAATCAAAATATCCCTTCTTTAATGTTACCAATTATTAATACTTTCGTAAACTAATCGTAATAAAAAACTGTCTCAGTAATTGAGACAGCTTACATAAAATTTAATAATATATTTTACTCTTCCATGGGTCTGTTTGTCTTTTCCAAATCGGTCAAAAGAAAGCGTGCCTTCATTTCTCGTTTCTACTATAATTCGGTCGTTCTCAAAATAAATATCTCTGGAAAGACCGTAATAGAAAGGCTTCTTATTGGTTCCATCAAGGTTCATGGTATAAAGTACCTCGTCCCTTTTGTAAAGAACCTTACCTCCGTCTATATAGAATTGATAATAATCATCCCCAGACCTTTCTTTAAAAGGTTCCACATCATTTAGCGAAAAAGTTGTTATGACTTCTTTAAAATCACTTTACCCTTCAATGGGATTTTTATCTTTTTACACACAACAAAACCGCGTTTTTATTTGATTCTTTTTAAAGCGATGCTTTTTTTATTTTTTTTATTATCTTTCTGCCTTCCCTATCAACCACTATTAGTTTAGAGTTTGTAGAAGCAAGAATATTTCCTTCTGTTTCATTGATATCGACGAACAAACCCTTCATTTTACTATCCCCGTCTCGCAGTTCTATCCTAGTTTCAGATAAAAAGAAAGAACGATCACATTTTCTATTTTTTAAGGTGATGGACTGAATGGAAAAAGTTGTTGTTTGGTTATTGCGAAAAACAGCTTTCAACGTTAATTGAGGAAAAGGAGAAGAATCGGCTTTCTTTTCTCCAGACACGGAAGCGTTATCATTAATCTTATAATCTATTAGCGAAATGGAGATTGATTCTTTTTTTCTAAAATAATAATTCAGAAACACAACGGCTACTATAAATAAAGCAGCAAAGGTAATAAGGTCCATCTCTCTCCCTCCTTATTAATTTTATGGTAGGAGGAAAAAAGGAACCAATGCAATAAAATATGAGAAAAATTTGGCAAAAAATAAGACTTTTATCCTTTATTAACCAAATAAAGCTGCCGGCAACGTACCAGCAGCTCTTAAGCTAAACTTCTTTTAATATATGCTCCACTGCCTGGCTTACAGCCTCCCCGACATCAGCGGTTGAACTGCTGCCTCCCATATCTGGTGTGAGTGTTTCTTTCTCTGTCATAACCTGTTCCATTGCCTGCAGTATTCGTCTTCCCCAATCTTCATGGCCAAAGAAATCCATCATTTGACTGGCTGACCAAATCGCTGCGAGAGGATTTGCAATTTGTTTTCCGGAAATATCCGGCGCCGAACCGTGGATAGGTTCAAACATAGAGGGATATTCTTTTGTCGGATTAATATTTGCTCCGGCTGCCAAACCGAGTCCGCCAGCAAGACCTGCACCTAAATCAGTAATAATATCACCGAATAAATTAGAAGTGACGACTACTTCAAACCGGCCCGGATCCTGGACAAAAAACATACTTGCTGCGTCTACTAAGTAGGAATACGTTTTCACATCTGGATATTCTTTGCCGACTTCTTCAAATACCTGGTCCCAAAAGACCATCGAATAATTTAGCGCATTGCCTTTACTAATACTTGTCAATGTCCGCCCTGAACGCCATGCTTCTTCATAAGCATGGCGGATAATTCGCTCCGTTCCTTTTCTGGAAAAAACTCCAGTCTGCAAGACGACTTCTTCGGGCTTGTCTTTAAAGAGCCAATCCCCTGCTCCAGCATATTCGCCTTCACTGTTTTCTCTTATGACCAGCATATCAATATCCTGTTTGTCTTCTTTCAGAAGAGTCGGTGCTCCTTTTAAAAGAGTGATTGGTCGTAAATTAACGTACTGATCAAAGCTCTTGCGAATTTTTAAAAGCAGCTCCCAAAGAGAGATATGATCCGGCACACCAGGATAGCCGACAGCTCCCAAGTAAATCGCATCAAATTCCTTCAGCTGATCAATGCCGTCGTCATCCATCATTTTCCCATGCTTTGCATAATATTCGCAGCCCCATGGAAAGGAAGTAAATTCAAATTGAATGTTTCCGTCTAGCTCTGCTGCTTTGTTTAATACGCTAATCCCTTGTTCTACCACTTCCGGCCCAATCCCATCGCCTGGGATGACCGCTATTTTGTGTTTGGTGCTCATTATGTATATAATACCCCTTTCCCTTGATGTCTCGAATCCTATTATACACGAGTTTTCAGAAATGACAGGGCTTTCTTTTTTTGGAGGCCAGGGCGGGGGGGGGGGGGCTGCGGACTCTCATTCAGCTATTTCTAAAATTAAGCGGGTTTTAAAGAGAGCGGCGGACTCTAGTTCCGCTATTGCACACTAAAACAGCGAAAATTGACTCATTTAAAGCAAATAAGGGATCCTGGGTCCGCACGCTCCTCTAAAAGCAAAAATTCATGGAAGTAACGGAACCTATGTCCGTTCCAACTTTCCCATCAAAAAAGGACAACCAAATTTCTGGTTATCCTTCATCCGAGTACGAATAACGCTTATCAATGGTACCGTCTTCTTTATAAATGACGGCTTCGGTCCCTTTATTCTCTGCTACCTCTTTAGCACGCTCTACCGCATCTGATTTTTTATCATATACTTTGTCTGGTTTTTTGGCACCTTTGGCCTGCACAGCCCAGCCGTCTTCATGAGAAACAACCATTTCGGCTCTATCCAAAAGCTCCGGTCGGTTGTCATACCTTTTTCCTTCTTCCGAGCGTTCGGTTGGATCTGCTTCTTCCATAAATTCATCCACTTCTTTTTTGGAGGCGTTATCGTGCCATTCTTTCGCCTGTTCGATGGCAATCGGAATCGCCCGTCCTTCATCATAGCCTTCATCGACCATTGCGTTTGCAATATCAATTGCTTTTTTTCGAACCGGTTTATCAAGATTCTTTAGAGAGGACGGATAATCATTCATAGTCCATGGCATATCTTTTCTTTCCTCCTCGGGGCGAACTCCAACTAATTAATCTTCCTATACTTGATATAACCAGTTTCCCCAAAAATAAAACGTTTTTCCTTTTTATTTCAAAAAACTGTTAACGAAAAAAAATTAATCAAACGATTGATTAGTTTAAAAACCCCCGCAGCTCACTGGCTCCGAGGGTTGGTATAACTCTATGAACGCTGCAGCACAGGTTCACGCATGGTTCCGTTTTCAGAAAAGCTGGTGTGCCAGGACAACGCTTTTTCCAAGATGTGCGGGGTCTGGCCTCCTTTTTCACAAGCTTCTTTAAAATAGCTGTAAAGCTGGTCGCGATACATGGGATGGGCGCAGTTTTCAATAATAAGCAATACCCGCTCTTTCGGAGCCAGTCCACGTAAATCGGCGTATCCCTGTTCGGTGACAAGCACGTCCACATCATGTTCCGTGTGATCTACGTGGGAAACAAATGGCACGACACTGGAGATGTCGCCATTTTTAGCTATTGATTTGGTCACAAAGATAGCTAACCTGGCGTTCCTAGCAAAGTCACCTGATCCTCCAATCCCGTTCATCATCTTTGTTCCTTGCACATGGGTAGAATTGACATTACCGTAGATATCAACCTCAAGTGCTGTATTTATTGAAATCAAGCCTAATCGGCGGATAACCTCCGGATGGTTGGATATTTCCTGCGGACGCAGTACAAGCTGGTCTCGATAGCGTTCCAGATTGGAAAACACCTCATCCAATTTAGACTGTGATAATGTGATCGAACAGCCTGATGCAAACCGAACTTTTCCAGCGTCAAGCAAATCAAATACAGCATCCTGCAGTACTTCTGAATATACTTCCAGGTCCGTGAAATCAGAATCTAACAAACCGTGAAACACCGCATTTGCTACAGTGCCAATCCCTGATTGTAAAGGAGCCAGGTTATCTGGCAAACGTCCAAGCTGGTTCTCTTTTTTCAAAAAATCAATTAAATGATTTGCCATTACTGCTGTTTCTTCATCAGGCGGCGTAATAGGAGATGGAGAATCGGGTTGATTGGTCACGACAATTCCTTTGATTTTTTCACTATCAACAGGTATACCGATAGAGCCTAATCGATCATCCACACTGGTCAACGGGATCGGCTTTCGATCTCCCTGTTTGTTTACCTCATAAATATCGTGTAAACCTTCTAATGTTTGGGGCTGTCCCAAATTCAGCTCCACAATAACAGACTCCGCTTTTTCTACAAAAACCGAAGAATTCCCTACAGAAGTAGAAGGAATAATCAATCCATCCTCTGTTATCGAAACCGCTTCCACTATTGCGAAATCAATTGGGTTCAATACGTCATTTCGCAGCATTTCAGCCGTATGGGATAAATGCTGATCGATAAAATACATATCTCCCTCATTAATCTTTTTCCGCATCGTTCCATCTGCCTGAAAAGGAAGGCGTTTGTGAATGATACCAGCTTCAGCCATCATTCTATCAATATCCGAGCCAAGCGAGGCGCCAGTATACACATTTACTTTCAATTGTTCCTTTTTAGCTTTTTCTACAAGAGCTGATGGAACAGCTTTCGCATCACCAGCCCTGGTAAAACCGCTTAAGCCGAGAGTCATCCCATCTTTTATCCAGGAGGCAGCTGTTTCGTCTGTAACAACACGGTCTTGTAAGCGCTGATCACGTAAAAGGTTTTGGATGTTGTTATCCATAGCAATCCCCTCACTTCTAATTTTCTAATTATTCTATCAGCGCTTACCGTACTTCTCATGCCTTTTTGAATGAAAAGGCTTAAAAATGACATGAGCCAGCATGTAAGAAACATAAAACAGCAGATTAAAAAGCGAGGAGTTTACGAAAGTGTTTCGCATAAGTTTGACTGACCGGTACCTTGGTTTGATCCTTCATTACTAATAAAAAGGTGGAATGCGAATCTGGCTGTATTTCAACGATATAGTTGACATTGACAATATAGGAACGGTGACAGCGTAGAAACAAATCAGCAGGCAGAATATACTCCAGCTCACTCAACTTAAATTTATTCGTCCCCATCCCTCTATCAGACTGGACCCATGTCTTTCTGTTTTGCGCTTCGAGAAACATTATTTCTTTGTGAGGGATTGGCTTCCAGCTGTCTTCGATCCGCACCGTCAAAAAATCATCGAGAAACCTCAGCTGAGCAGAGGATAATATAGCGGTGACACATCCTTGAGGATTTCCATCGTTTAAAATAGGAACAGAGGTCCCGTAATATGGAACGCCGAAGACATTGCTGTTGATGTGTTCTGATATCTTCTGCTGGATGGATAATGCCTTATAGGTTACCGTATCTTCTTTAATTTTATCGCCAGGCTTAATTTGCAAATCTATTTTTTTACTAGGTTTATAGTAAATAAAACGCTGGGAATCAGAAACGGCAAAAGAGGTCTCTTTCGGAAATAACTCTTCGAAGCTTTCCATCAAGGCGGATACCGAAAAATTCACCACTACTTCCACTCCTTATAGTATTTATATAATCTTACGTCCTCTTTGAGCTAACGCATAATATACACCGTGTTCGAGTGTTTGAAAGCACTCAAATTTGGAAAAATCGATATTCAGCTTCGGACTCATCAAACCTAATTCTACTGATATTCCAACGAGTATCGTTTTAGCGCCGATCATAGATGCTGCAGAAGCTAGTTTATCGATAGAATGAATCGTATGCTGATTTATTTTTTTATCTAATCCGGTCAAGTCTAGAATGAGGTATTTTGCTTTATGTTTAGGAAGATTATATAACGTTTTATCAATAAGCTCTTCTCCACGCTCCTCATCATATTTTCCTAGTAATGGAACGACCACGATTTCTTCAAGCACTGGTATCATTGGAGAAGAAATGGTTTTAACAAGCTCTTTTAATTCATTTGTTTTCTCTTCTACTTTTTCTTGCAGCCTTTGTATTTCAGCCATCTCTTTTGTACGTGCAAACTGATGAATATTTTGTGTAACGTTCACCTCGGAAGGGAAATAATCAATAAGAGTATAGTCATGGCCTTCTATTTGATACTGCTTCACTTCATACCAGATATTTGTTTTAAAAAGCCTTGTAAAAATACCTGCGTAGTGAGCCGGTAAAAAATTTCCTCCGATTTGCTTTTCTTGAGCAAGGTTAATTTTATACTCCCAATCGTCCTTCAGCTGGACGGTGAAAGTTTTTTCCTCCCAATTCAAGTCTTCAATGTAGGCTTTTCCCCATCCTGCTGAGGCATATGTCGTCGTTATTAATTTAGCAGCTACGTCTACACTTACGTTTTTTAGATTTTCAAAATAGTCTCCTACTATTAACCCTTGCCGGTATCCGGTGGTTTCCAACACAACATTGGCTGCATCTTTCCCTGAAACCTCTTCAATCGTGTCAAAAAATGTTTTCATCGCATCCGAAATCCAAAAAAGAACCGCATCTTCGCCTTCAAACTGGAACTGACCTTTTTCTAATTCCCACCCAAAATCGAGTCCCTCCACATTTATTTCAGACTTTGCCTTCATAAAAAGCTCCTTTATATGTTTTTTTACATATTTATTAAATTAATTAACAAACTATTTTTCATATTATTTTATTAATACAAATTAATCAACGATTCTACTGATTAAACCATTATTTAACATTTAGTACTTTACCAAATTTCGGCTTTTGTTTCTATTGGCTGTTTTACTTAAAATACAGCATTAAATTCTGTTAAAATAAACATTATCATAAAATGTACTGAAGCCTCTTTTAAATCATATGGGTGTGATTATAATGAAGAAAAATAAATTATTTATATATAGCATTGTTTTGTTTCTCATATTGGTTTCCGGTGCTTGGACGATTAACAGCTTTTCCTTTGAACCTCCGCAGGAAAACAGAACGGTTCAGCAAGAGACCAAGCAAGCTGCAAAGGAACAAAACGAACCGGCTCCCCCTGAAAACGAAGAGAATAAGGAAATGGATTCCACGCCGGAAAAATCGTTAACCGAAAACGATATTCAGCAGGCGGTAGCCGCTATGGTGAAAGAAAACCGTCCTCTCGTGATAAATCCTGATGTTAAAATGGTGGCGCTTGGAGATTCACTGACACAAGGTGTCGGAGATTCAACCGGAAATGGCGGATATGTCGGGATTTTAGAAAAGACGATCGGAAGCAGCAGCATCTCTGCTTCATCTTTCTCTATTGAAAATTACGGAAAACGAGGCAATCGAACAGACCAGCTTATTAAACGGATGGAAGAGCCTGAACTTTCTTCATCCCTTGAAGATGCCGATATTATTCTCCTTACGATTGGCGCAAATGACATAATGCATATTGTACGGTCTAATATTAACAACCTGACCTATGAAGCTTTTGCAGCAGAAAACGATGAGTATGAAAACAGGCTTGACAACGTTTTTGATACGATTCGTTCTAAAAATGAAGATGCTCCTATTTATTTGATTGGTCTGTTTAATCCATTTCAGATGTATTTTGAGAATATTCCAGAACTCAATCAAATCATAGAGGACTGGAACACAATCGGAGAAGAAACAGCCGCAGAAGATGAAAACGCCACATTCGTCCCGATCGATGACCTTTTTCAGGAAGCCGATGAAAGCTATTATGCTGCAGATAATTTTCATCCAAATGAACAAGGGTACTTCCAAATAGCAGAACGTGTATTTCAATATATTGAGCCAGAAATAAGCACAACAGAAAGTGACGAAACGGAATGATAAACCGATTAAAAAAATACAATCTATGGAAATGGCTGTTTATTACATTGTCCATCGTTAACATTGGAGTAATTATTTGGCTATATTTACTGTTTAATTCTACCCCTGCTGAACCGATATTTCCTCAAAGAGAGTCCGTAGAGGAAACGGATGTTGAATTTTCCATTGTTACAGACAGAGATAACTTAAATCAGCTCATCAACAGGTACCTTGATGAATTATCTGAAGGAGAAAGAGCTTCTTATTCGGTTGAATTAGACAGTAAAGTACGTTTAAAGGGGTCGGTGCGTGCATTTAATCAGCAAATCCCTGCAACCGTTGTGCTCGAACCGGTGGTGCAGGAAAACGGCGATTTAGTGCTGCAGCAGGAATCCATCAGTCTAGGAAAACTTCAGCTCCCTAACCGTCAAGTATTGGGGTATATTAAGAAAAATTACGAAATGCCGGAATGGATCGAAGTGAACCCGAAACGTGAGGATATTTATGTGGCAGTAACCGACATCAGCAACAACCAGAATATTGAAGTGAAAGCCGAACAATTTAATTTGACCAATGACCGCATTTCCTTTAGTGTACACACCCCATATGAAAGCCTGCCATTTAATAAGAATAAGATAATGAATTATTTTCAATAACAACCAGCGCTTCACTGGGGAGGGGTCTTTTTATGAAAAAATTAATAATTAACGGTGATGATTTTGGCTTCTCCAGAGGGGTAAATCATGGAATAATCGATGCTTATCAAGAAGGTATTCTAACTTCCACTACGGTTTTGACCAATATGCCTGGAGCGAACCATGCATACAAGGAAGCGGCTTCTCATCCCGGCCTGGGAGTCGGCATACACCTGAACCTCACTCTTGGAAAACCGATGCTCTCGAGTCACCACACCATTGTGGATGAGAATGGATTGTTTCGTAAACTGCCATTTTACAAAGGTTCTTATAAGATTGATGCCGAGGAAATATACGTAGAATGGAAGGCGCAAATAGAAAGTGCCATCACTCATGACCTCACTCCCACCCATCTGGATAGTCATCATCATATTCATTCCTACCCCGGTATGCCAGAGGTGTTTGTGAGCTTGGCGAAAGAGTACCGTCTTCCTGTCAGGCGTGTTTTTTCTCAAAAAGAAGATTCCCTTTTTAGTGATTTACTTACGGCCGAGCAATTTATAGATGACGTGGATATTTTAAAGAAAACTTCAGCAGAGCTAAGGAATGACTTTGGCCAAGCTGAAACCATTGAAATCATGACCCACCCTGCTTACTTGGACAAAACATTGATGAGCCACTCTTCTTACCGCTATCCCCGCGTAGACGAATTGTCGCTTTTAATGAATGCAGATATAAAAAACAAACTAAATGACTATCAGCTGATTCATTATGGTCACTTGAAAACCTAGTAAAGCGGGGCTCTCCTCACATCGGAAGGGAGAGCCCCGTTTTTTATAGGAAAGGCCCGGCATCTGCTTTCCTTCGTGCATTCTTTTATTTTTGGAGATTTATCTTCCTTTTCTCTGCACATCAAAAATAGCACTTGTTAAACTGCGCGTTCCTTCAGCGTCATGTCCCAGCTCCCATAGCATCATGCCACCAAACCCGTTCTCAAGAGCAAGTTTGGTTTTATTGATTATGGTCTTTTCTCCATTATAATGATAGATCGTCCCGTTCATGTTCACTCTGTCTCGCTCAGCATTGGCGGGATCATGATTAATGATAGCATTATATGGTACTTGCTGATCTGATGAGTTTTCTGGTTGTCCATAAAAAGGTACTCCTAACACTAACTTTTCTTTTGAAATGTCATGTTTGTCAAATAAATCAGACCAATAGCTTACGATATTCTCAGTGAATGGATATGGTGATAAATTGGCAGCATTATATTCCCCACCCCAGTGACCGTCATATGCCATAATATTAACATGGTCCACGTGATGAAACATGGATGGATTATAAACGATAGATTGTACTTCTTTTCCTGTTTCACTATTAATCTTTGAATGTACGGCTATAGATAACTCCTTGTCAATGGAATGAAGCTTTTCTCCCAGTGTTTTTGTAAAATCAGCTAGATATTGTGCGTCCTCTTTTGAACGAGGATGTTCAAAATCAATATCGATCCCATCTAGATTCTCTTCCTTCGATATTTTAATGAGCTCGCCAATAAGCGTTGTACGAGAATCGGAATTTGCTATGGCAGCTTTAAAATACTCATAAGATCCCCCGCCTTTCACGTGGTCCGCACCGCCTACGGCAAGCACCACCTTTGTATCTTCCTGGTGAGCTTTTTGAACCGTTTTGCGAAGGTTTGACAAGGCCGTATCACCATTCATCACAAGACTTCCGTCTTTTTCTGGATGAGCAAATGAAAAAACAGTATGTGATAAGTTCGAATAATCGATTGATTCTGGGTCTCGAAAATCCTGTACATATCCTATTAGAACGTTCGAATCAGCCGGTTTTGACTCAGGTTTTTGAGGCTGTGTTTGATCTTTTTCCGTTTGATTACTTGTCACTAAAAAAAGTCCTCCTGCAAAAATGATCAATACTGCTATTGTTAGAAGAAGGTAGGGTTTCTTCATAACAACACCCCATTCCGTAGAAAATCTCTTTAAAAGAGTAGCAAAGTTAGTACCCTGCCACAACTGTACTTTAGATATGGGAGTTTTTGTTTATATGCTTTTTTACAAACCGTAAAAAATTGATATCTCCCACATTAAGAAGGTATCAAATTTATTTCCAAATTTTGTAATAAAAGCAGATCGATCGACTGTAAGAAAGAATCCTCCCTCCTCAAGAGGATACTCTCAAGGATGGAGGACACAGACTTTTGACTATATTACCTTTTAACCTTCTGCCCCGACGATAATATTATCTGTACGTTTCCCTTCGTAATAAAACCAATACGCATCACCTGTGGATTGTTCTCCGGTAGTAAGGCGTACGACACTTTCCGCTTCGGCATGGCGATCAAAAGAATCTTCCGGCTCGATGAAGGTTGCTTCTTTCACCTCTAGTTCAGGAGCAAAGGAAAAATCCTTAATTGCTGGATCTTCCAACTCTTGGTTAAAGCTTACATCTACCGTATTCGAATCGATGGCAGTCACATGCATAATACCAGATTCGTTCGTATGCTTTATTGTCATAGCTCTTTCTAAAAATACGGCAAACTGCGCTCGAGTAACCGTTTCTTTCGGACGAAAGGCACCATCCTCTGTTTTAGTGATACCGTTTTGCGCCAACGTCTCAATACTATTTTGATGACTTTCATGTGCACTTTCTATATCATTTACGATCGATTCATTTTCGTCAATGCGCTCAAACTCAAATGCTCGGACAAGAATACTTGCCATCTGTTCACGCGTCAACTCCATTTCCGCAGCAAATTCGGTATTATTATTCCTACCGTTCATATATCCTGCCTCTCTGACAGCCTTGGCATACGGAGTAAAATAGCTGTCTTCGTTTAAATCATCAAACGATGATTCTGAATGTTCCTCTGTTTCTAAATCAAATACTTCTGTTAACAGGGCTGCAGTTTGGCCGCGGTTGATATTTTCTCCAGGATGATATATTCCATCAGAATAACCGTTAATAATGTGTTGATCAGCAAGTCTTTGAATGTGCTCAGAAGCCCAATAATCATCGCTGACATCAGAAAAATCCTCCGCTGCTTCTGTTTGCAGATTTCCCATCCCAGTACCTAAAGCAATAATGATGGAAAGAACAGGCGCGAGCATTCTGTTACTTGTTTTTCTTTTGTTCATATTTCCTCCTCCTCCCTCCTGTTCTATACCTTTTCCTATACCTTCAAAAACATAAAATACTAATAAATTTTCTGAATTTATTTGAAAGGAAAAATGTACCCTACTCTTCAGCCCTTGTTGACCTAGCAGTGGCCATCAAGCGCTTTATGTAGGACCGACTGAGTGCACTACGACAGTAACCTTTCCATGAGTTTACCCATTCCCAAGCCTTGTCTTAGGAACACCAAATGAAGTTGACCAAACTAACCCTCTTGGTTGGTAATTAACTCTTTCTTAATCATCCCTATATGTCTGCTGTACGGTGGTGCTACCATTATTGTTAAAGCAAAAAAGGGCCCTCGTGTGGTAGCACGAAACGGTCCTTGCAATAAAAATGGTTCCCTTTCAAGCTGGATATTGGGGCATAATGTATAAAATGAAAATGACAGCATATTTTAGTGTTAATAATAGGCTGGAGTATTTGAGGAGTTTTTTTATTGCACAAAAAAGAAAAACTCAGATAATCTTCGCTCGCGCTATTCTCTACACAAATCTAATTTTCAGCCTCAGCCATTAAGGGGGAAAAAATTATGCACAGGTGAAGAGTTCGGTCTTTCTATCATAGACATTCATCATAAATTTTTAGGACCAAAAAGAAGAAACCGCCAATAAATGATTAGCGGTTTCGGTATTCATACGTTTTTTGAAATTCTCTAAAATCGTTAAAGGTCTTTCGGACAATCCGTTTTTCCGAATGTCCTTATTTTTCATCACTGCTTTTTGCCTTTCGGAGAGCCCTTTTTGTTTTGGGTTCAGCTACTTTCACCTTTCCCTTACCATATAGGTTTGATAAAATCTTCCAATTCAGCTACTAAATAATGAATGCAATCATTTTCCTTAAACCGTTCATCTTTAGCTGCATACACCGTGAAATCTTCGGCTGTTCCTTCCTCCATCGTTAATTCAAATCCATTGATATTCAAGAAGGTTTCAAGTACCGTAAGGCCAGTACGTTTATTTCCGTTGTGAAAGATATGCCCCCTCACAATAGAATGGAAATAACAACATGCTTTTTCAAGTAAGGTGGGGAACTGTTCGGTCCCAAAATAATACGTCTTTGGTCGATCCAGCATGAGCTCAAATTTCTCATGACTTTTGATTCCTGCCTGGTCGCTATCTTCGTATAATTCCATCAATGTATAATGAATAACCTCTATTTCCTCTCCTGTTAAATACGTTACATCGATGACAAATTCCCCCCATTTTTTACCTATTCCTTTATCTATCCTTCAAATTGCGAAGGGCATTATCATATTTGTTTATGGCTCTATTCATGGCAGACAAAACCTCTGGGCGAACATTTTTTGGAATGTTATTTCGCTGCACTTTTTTCATAATAATTTCGCCCCTTTCTTGATCACAAGTTACTTCAATTTCGTCTCCTTTATCCATACCCAATATATCTGCAAATTCTTTCGGTATACTTGTAGAAAGGCTGTTTCCTACTTTCCCCAACCTACGTGTATACCGTTTTTCTTGTCCTTCATTTTTTTTCTTATCCACCATCTCCACGCTCATTTCATCATAATCTCCCTTCATCTTATACGATATCGGTTGTTTTTATACCAATTCCCGTATATATAATTATGATTGTTTAAACAATTATAACATTCATCCCCACAAAAATCTAAACACTTAAACGATTTTGTATGCGTCAAGTTTTTCTTGTCATGGTTTTAACACCACTATTTTCAGCACTCTATTTGGTATCTTTTACGGTTTGATAAGTTTTGTTATAACAGACTTCATGAGAAGGTCTCTCTCTTTCTAGATGTATTTGCTCGGGTATATATTAGATGAAGAAGAAAGACAAGAAGTGCTTGATAAAATTAAAGATAAATATATGTCTAAAGACGTTATTTTATTAAGTAAGAACTATTCCTGATGGGATAACGACGAAGAGGATGACATATATAATGACCAATAAAATGAAACAGGACGCTGTTTGGTTGGCAGATGTAATATTTAAGGGATTCGTCAAACCAAGCAACGTCCTGTTATTATTGCAGGGAATGAATTAGCATAAGTTTACGGCTATAAAATGTGCAGCTTTTTCTTCATTTCCATTTAAATCTCCTGGCCGGTACACACTGGGAATCCTGACAAGCTCTTGTGTCAGCGCAATTACATTTTCCTATTACGGCTGCTGTTATTGCTTCTAAATTGATAGGGCCGACTCCTTCCTTACCCATTTGTCGTATTTTCCTGGAGTCTTGCATTTTCTAACTTTGACACAGATTTGTCCGTTAATAAGCTTGCAATCACGTAACCAACATAAGATATCAGAACAGGTAACGTTACAGTATGCATGCCGAATGGATCCGGCCAGAAGGTGTGAATTACACTGTATGCGCCTACCCCTAAAATGATAGAAGCCATCGCCCCGTACTTGTTTCCTTTCGACCAGTACAAGCCAAGGACGACCGGCCAGATAAATGCTGATTCAAGACCTCCAAAAGCAAACAGGTTTAACCAGATTAATAAGTCGGGCGGACTTAAAGCAAGGGCGAAAACGCTTATCCCGAGAACGGCGGTGATGCCAAAACTAATCATCTTCACTCGTTTCCTCGTTGCCTCTGGGTTCACATAGTTTAAATAAACATCTTTCACAACCGTTGAACTAACAAGTAATAACAAGGAATCGACCGTAGACATAATGGCTGCCATAGGAGCCGCCAGTACAATACCGGCAAGCCAGGCCGGCAGCACTTCCATTGCTATCATCGGCATGACAGAGTCTGCCACTTCAATGCCAGGAAGAATAGGTCTTGCCATGACACCGACAAGATGCATGCCAAACATCATAAAAGCTACTACTATCGTTCCGATAATCAAGGCCCGGTGCATTCCCTTTGCATTTTTGTAAGACATAGCCCGGACTGCTACCTGTGGAAGCCCTACTACCCCAACACCGACTAAAATCCAAAATGAGGATACGTATAATGGCGTTAAACTGCCGTCATGTCCAAACGGACTGATTAAATTAGGGTTTTCATTCGCAAGATCGCTCATGATGTAACTCATGCCGCCGCCTGCAATGATCGTTCCTATTAAAATAATTAATGTACCGAAAAACATCACGATTCCCTGCAGTGTATCTGTTACGGCTACTGCACGAAACCCGCCTATAATCACGTAAATAATAACGGAAACAGCAAAAATAAACAAAGCAGAAATATAAGATAAACCGGTTAATGATTCAATTAAACGGGCACCGCCCACCCACTGTGCGGTCATAGCAGAAAAAAGAAAGATGATAATACTAAGTGCGCTAAGCAGTACCACGGCTTTGCTGTTGTATCTTTGTTTTAAATAATCAACAAGCGTGACTGCGTTATACTGTCTTGCTTTTATGGCAAATTTCTTCCCTAAAATCATAAGTACAAAATATCCAGTTGCCACCTGTGACATAGCAAGAAGCACCCAGCCAAGCCCTATACTGTAAGCAGCCCCCGGACCGCCAACGAAACTGCTGGCACTACCGTATGTAGCTATCATGGTCATCGCCAGAATTAATCCGCCAAGCTCCCGGCTTCCAAGAAAATATTCCTGAAGAAAATTACTTTTGGAGGCGATATGCCGCGATGCCCAAAACCCTATGACAAAGATGGAAGCAAGAAAAATTAGGAGCGGAATAACAACTTCCCAGTTCATAACTTCTCCTCCTCTTCCTCCACCTCAAATGGAACGTCTTTGAAAAATGACTTTACAATAACAGCAACTAGAATCATCATAATAACCGATCCAACGGCACAGCTGTAAAAAAACCAGGCCGGCATTCCGAGGATATAGCTGTATTCTTCGACAGGCGCTGAACCCAGCCCATAAGCAAAGCCAAACCACCATATAAAATTAAAAAGAACCAGTCCTACTCCGATCAGGGCTTCCCGATGGGCCACTTTAAAGCGGGCATCGAGCTTTTTTTCTTGTTCTGCCATCATAAGGCCTCCTTTTAAAAATAATTAAATAAACCTATTCCAATTTTAACGGAAAGGTTATAAAATACAAATATTTCAGAATGTTATATGGAGTTTACAGCATGAAGGCATTAGACAACAAGAACCATGTTTGTCCTGATTATTTATACACTGTGTAAAAAAACCTGACTTAAAGAAGCCAGGCCTTTTAGGACATGCCGCATTGCAGCACCGTTATTCTCTCTGTTTTAACGGTGATGGTTTCGTAAAAATAACAAATCCCGTGTCCGTTCCTATTTGCTGAAAATCCATTTTAATCTCGAAATGCTTTTTTTATTGTTTTCGCTATAAACGTTACGTCCTCATCTGTAATCGTTAACGGAGGGGCAAGACTGAGTACATTGCTGTATCCGGATACGGTATCCGCATTTTTCCCAACAATCAATCCGTTTTTCTTGCATTCACTCATTACCTTCGCCATATAAGCTGACGATACTGGAGTTTTTGACTTTTTGTTCTCGACTAATTCCAAACCAATTAACAATCCTTTATAGCGGATGTTTCCAACCTTTGGATGTCCTTCCAGTTCAGAAATTTTATTTCGAAGCTGGTCCCCTTTTTGCTGGGCCCTCTCGCACAGCTTTTCGGCTTCCATAATCTCCAGGTTTTTTAAAGCAAGCCGGCAGGCAGCCGGATTTCCGCCAAATGTATTCACATGTCGAAAATGAGTATCTTCTCCACCTTCTTTAAACGGCTCAAATAAATCTTCTCGTACAGCTGTAGCTGACAAAGGCAAATAACCGCTCGTAATTGCTTTTGCCATCGTAATAATATCAGGTTTTATGCCAGCGTGCTGATAACCAAATTTTTTCCCAGTCCGGCCAAACCCGCAGATCACTTCATCAATAATCAGCAGGACATTGTGTTTGCGGCATATTTTTTCCACATGCTGCAGATAGGATTCGTGCGGAATAAGAATTCCGCCGCCCGTTATAATCGGCTCCATAATGACCCCGGCCACTGTTTCCGGCCGTTCCCACAGTATGGTATCCTCGAGCATTTGCGCACATTCGAGACTCCATTCTTCCAAATCCCTGCCCTCCGGCATACGATATTCTTCCGGCGCTCTTACGTGAACAAATCCTGGCGGAAGCGGTTCGTATAAATATTTGCGCTGAGCCTGCCCCGTTGCAGCAAGAGCTCCCAGGGTATTTCCGTGATAAGAGCGATAACGTGAAATAAACTTATGCTTATGAGGACTTCTATTCTGTTTATGAAACTGACGAACTAATTTAAAAGCCGTTTCATTGGCTTCAGACCCGCTGTTTGCATATAAAATACGATAATTTCCTTCCAGCCATTCATTCAGCTTTTCTGCTAATTCAATAGCAGGCACGTGACTGTTTGTTAAAGGATAAAACGGCATGGTCTGCAGCTGCTCCGCTGCAGCGTTGGCTAATTCCTTGCGGCCATAACCCGAATTAACACACCACAAACCAGACATGCCATCTAAATATTCCCTGCCTTCAATATCCGTAATCCAGGCTCCTTTGGCTTTCTTAATAACCATCGCATTCTGGTCCTGCTGGTACGGTTTCATATGGTGCCACACATACTTTTGGTCTTTGTTATACAGCTCCTCCGGTTTACTCATGACCTGCTCACCTCCGTTATAATAGACTCTTATTCTGCCTTACATTTTTCTATAACGGATTCTTTGGCTAAATAAATGAAACAACTTGTAAATAAAAAATTCGAATTATTTTACAATTTGATAATTACTGTGGTAAATAATTGTTTTCTAGAATGGAAGTAAGGGCTTCCCCTGTTTCAAATACTTCTTTAGAAAGCTCCCCGCGGGAAAAAGATCCGCCAAATAAAAGGAAATGGATGCTTCCGTTTATTTTGACTGGAAAGCAGAATAGAGATCGTGGGTGAATCCCATGTTTATGAAAAAAATATGCACGTGGATCTTTTTCAATATCTTCCCATTTAACAGGTTTTCCAGTCTGAAGAGATTGACCCAATAATCCTTCGCCTGACTCAAAACAAGAATGTTTAAGAGTATGGGAACCCTCGCCTGCTGCATACGCAACCTCATATTCACCCTGTGTTTTCCTTCTGGCCATACCAAAAAAATCACACTCTGAAATGCTTTCCATAAATCCTTGCAGCAGCTGTTCATTTATAATTTCTATTTGAGCAGCTCTTTGAAACAAACTGATTTGTTTTTTATAAGCATTTTGACTCACTCCTTTATCTATATGAGAAGCAACCAGTTTTGATAGGTTGTTCAGCTTGTTCGTTATTCCTTGTTCTTTCGCCTCCTGAGCACTCAATGTTTGTTCAAGAAGGTACTCCCAATCTGCCTTTTTCCCATAAGATGAAATAAGATAATCTTTAATAAGTGACAATGATTCTTTATCAACCATCATGCCAGCCCATAAAAACGATTCAGGCTTACCTTTTATTACAACCGGGACAATCACAATTTCTACTCCCGGCATAATATCATAAAAGAAAGGGCGGGAACTGTACCATTCTGAATCAATAATTTCCTTCAGAAGACTTTGTATTTCAACTTGTGTCCGTTCAATAATGACATCGCAAAGGGGGTTATTTCCTTTTTCTGTTATGAGCCATTGGCCGTCTCGATCTGTCACCGCTATGTTTACCTCTAGAAAAGAAGCGTAGGTTTTTACCACCTCTAAAATAAGTTCTGAGGGTTGTTTCATGTACTCTCCAACTCACTTGATATATCTAAATCCTTCGTCACACTCTTTGCTTTTTGAATGCCCCCTTGCTGCAAAGTGCACTCCACTTTTGACAGGATAGACTCCTGTTTTTTCATGTTTTATCCCCCTAACGGATAGAAAACTTTTTGTCTCTTCTCTTCTCTATCATAAATAATATGCCCGCTTAATAGTAACATGTTATTTGGAACCTCCTGCCTTTTCTATCCGGCAAGAGGAATGCTTTAATACAGGCCCGACAATAGACTTTCAGCTATCCGATAACTCTATTTCATGTAATTAACCTAACCGTTCTTCTATTACTTGCTGCTTTCTTCTAAAACAAGGATCAGCCGCATGCCTGCAGCACTTCCGTTATAAATTCATTCATATTGTAAAAGTTTGATACCCATGCTCAAATTCCTTCCGCTTTTTACTCCATCTCATTCCCTCCTTTCGTTTTAGACATGACACTTATATCTGTCTTTTTCCTTTTTCTGTTACTACGAAACCCACAGGATTATTGAGTTTATTCTCTCAACGCTTTAATACGGGAAACGATCAACAACAAAAGGACGTGCTGCGATAATAGCAACCAAGAGCTTCTAACCCCCCGCTTAACAGCAGTACAGCAGCAGTGATGGACATTAACATTCCCAGGTAACTTTGTTATTGTTTTAGAATTTAACGTTTCTTTAGAGGAATGAACACACCACACATAACTGGCTAACAAGATTTGAAACCCAAGCTTGTTGTGTTTTGATTCTATGTTGTATGAAGACAGCGAATCATGAGAAGAATAAAACAGAAAGGAGGAAGGCAACATGTCTCTAGCAGAGTTGATCGTACGTATAACTTGTAGCTTTCTAGTACTGCTTCTGTTAACAAGAATCATGGGTAGAAAAGAATTGAGGCAGCTGACATTTTTTAATTTTGTTTCAGGTATTTCTATTGGTTCTATCGGGGCGAATCTTGTGATCAATCAGAATCTGAGTATTCGAAACGGAATTATTGCTTTAGTCGGCTGGACGATATTTACAATCGTTATGGGCCTGCTTGATATCAATTCTAAAAAGGTTCGAGAAGTTATTGAAGGACAACCCATTATACTTATTCGAAACGGTAAAATCATGGAAAAAGCACTTCAGCGTGTGCGCTTAGATTTGAATGCTTTAAAAGCATTGCTGCGTCAGAAAAATGCTTTTGCTATTTCCGAGGTAGAATACGCGATCTTCGAAACGGACGGTAATCTGTCTGTCATGAAAAAAGAAAATAAGCAAACAGCGCTTAGGGAAGATATAAATCCTTCCCTTACTTCAGCTACACCTGCTATTTTGCCAACCGAAGTAATTTCAGATGGGAAACTGAACCGCGAAAACATAACAAAATTAAATTTAGAAGAAAATTGGGTAGAAGAACAGGTGCACCAAGCCGGACTTGCTTCGGTCTCCGACGTTTTTTATGCCGAGCTTCAAAAAGATGGAACGTTATATGTTGACGAAAAAAATGTGCAGTAAATAACCGTTTACAACTTCATCCTCACCTTACATTATAAGTATTTTATACTACATTAACAGTGGTAAAAAGCTAAATAAATAAAGAAGACTAAAACAGAAAATGAGCGTAAACGAAGCAAGACGTAAAGGCGGAATAGCGCGAACTAGCTAAAACCATAACTCAACATAGAAGAATGAAGTTACTGACAAACCAGGGTGTTCCAGACATGGAGCAGTCCTTTTTCTTGTCAATCAAACGTTTGATTAAGGGTTGCTCTGGGCGATGAAGAGATTGCTCGGCGGCTGCAGGGCAAAACAAAACACTGAAGTGTGAAAAACATCTATAACAAAAATAACGGGGCTGTCCCAAAAGGTTTTTTACAGCTGAAATACACTTCGCTTTCCGCGGGCAACGCTTCAGCTTCCTCGTGAGCAATGACCGCTCACTGCGGGATCTTCAGCTGTTGCTTTTCCCGCTGGAGACTACGTGTATTTCAGCTGGAGTTAATTAAAAAATTTAGCCGACCCGACTTATGGGACAGCCCCCAAACATTATTTTCTTATCGCTTTTAATACCAAACTTAATATGGCAATAAAAATGATTGAGCCTAATAGTGCTGGAAAAACGGCCATTCCGCCGATCGCCGGACCCCACGCTCCAATGAGATTACCGCCAATCCAAGCACCAACGACACCGGCTACAATATTACCGATAATTCCGCCAGGTACCTCCTTGCCAAGAATGACGCCTGCCAGCCAGCCGATCAAACCACCGATAATTAAGAATAATATAAGTCCCATGCAGATCAGCCTCGCTTTCTTCTTTTTATTGTTACATTGGTGTTGTTCCCGAATTTTTTGCTGATTAATCTTCTGTTTTTTGGAGATTTACTGCTCTAGAGCTTAAGTTTAGAGGTTTTTATTTACATATTTTTACAATACTATTGGAATGAAGCGATTTAATTTCCAATGGCATGCGTTTACTCGCCAAGTTGCCGCTTTTACTATCAACCTAAAAAAATATGGGAGTTTTCGGCGGGCCTGGCCCCAAGAATAGTGTACAACCTCCTTATCGCCGCTTTACACTTTACAAGGAAGGAGGCCTAATAAGATGCAGCGCTTTTTATATCGATTAAACTTAAAACAAGCCTTAACTATTGTGTTGGTTCCAACTATCGGACTCATCACTTATTTTTTGTTAAAACAACCTTTTTCTTATCAGCTATTCATAGATTTTGCAGGCGCTGCAACGGTTTATTTTCTGCTCGCATTTTTGCTCTATCCCCTGCTTCTTGGCGTTAAGCACTTACGTTTTCGCTGGCTCGTAAAATTTACTCGAATATATATTCGCTTTCATATAGCGACGGCGATAGGGGGCACCGTTCTGCTGCTTCCTCATATCACCGGGATGCCATTGTATGCCTCTTTTTCAAATCCTAAAGCATTAACCGGACTATTAACTATTTGTACATTTTCAGCGGTGCTTGTATCGGGCTATTTTAGAAAAAAACGATCTTCAGGCAAGCGCCGGCGCTATCACCGATATTCCGCATTCATTTTTATCGGATTTCTTTTCGTTCATCTCGTTATATAACCGTTTGCGGCAGCGGAAAGTTCTGGTATAATAAAAAACAAATCCTCATATATTAAAAAAAGAACCGCAGGTGCGGCTAACACCTACGGTCCTGCAATAGCTTGGTTCCCTGCAAGGGGGATCGGCCAGGAGAAAATAAATCACCCGCTCGAGCCGTCAACTCAAGGGTGATTTATTTTTGTGACAGCAAAGCCACGATCAACGCTCCGAACGTGACCATCAGCATCAACGCCTCATACACCGTCATCATATAGGCACCACCCCCTCTCTTCATGGGGATGCTGCCGAACCACCCTTGAGTTTACCAAAACTATTACCTTTCCATTATATCACTTTGCTGGATTTTTATAGATAGTACGGAAGATGGAGCTTTCCATATAAGTTATCAGCGAACACCGCCATAGATTTACACAGACACCTTCACATCTAACAACGGGGCATACTGCTGGGAACCAAAAATATCTCCATCACCGGGATCCCCGCTTGGACGAGGCCGTTTCAACGTAAATTTAATAGCGTTTGCCGGTTCATATTCCACAAAGTCGGTAATTCTATCGGTTTCTATGTCGTAAAGCTCAGCAATTTTCTCTTTCGTCAGAGATCCTGAATTTTTCACGAGCTCATACTCTTCTTTTTCTCGGAAAATAATGTCAAAGGTAACACGATCTGTTCCTGCATTTTTACTTCTAATCGTTTTAGCTAAATCTTTTAAAGTCGTTTCTTTCATTATTTTTCCCTCCACCACTTTAGGATTTGACCATATTGTCTACTTCCGTGAGATGAACATCGAACAGCTCTAATGGATCTTGTACCGGTACGGTATGATTTAAAGTCCATGTGTAAGTTGGCCCAGCGTAAATGACATCATCAATAAGGTAAGCAGCTGTGCCGGGTGTTCCTTTCACTTCAGGTAATCTAGCATAAAAGATTTGTCTTGTTGCGTATAAAGTCAAAGCTTCTGCTACTTCTTTTGATTGGGCAATTCCCTCAATGACGACACACAGTTCGTGGGAATTAATTTCTTTTACCGGCTCTAGTTCTCCCATTACTCCATTTTTTCCAAAAACTTTCAAATTCAAGTGGTAGTCTTCTCCCTTAAATTCTTCCGCTACCTGCTCCTCGGTGAAATCTACCACTTTATCAATGTTTTTAATGGTATATGGATCGCGAATTCCCGCAATGCCAATATATTTTCCCCCACTTTACCGGAGCCTTCGAGTTTTACTTTAATGTCTCCTTTGATGGGATAATACTTAGCCATTGCTCACTCTATCCACAAACATGAACCGTCTTCAACGATCGCTGTATTAGATAAAGAAAAAGAAGTGGCTGCTCATCAAACAGGCCATAACAGCGGAGTGATTCACTCAGGAATTTATTACCGGCCGGGAAGCTACAAAGCTCGCTTTGCCAAAGCAGGAAATACCTCTATGGTTTCTTTTTGTAAAAAACATGATATTTCTTATGAACAATGCGGCAAAGTTATAGTTGCTACCAATGATCAGCAGCTTCCAGCTTTGAAAAACCTCTATGAGCGCGGCAAACAAAACAAGCTTACGGTCAACTGGATGGAGAAGAGCAAACTTCTAGAAAGAGAACCTTATGTTCAAGGCGTCGCTGCCATTGAAGTTCCAGCTGCTGGCATCGTTGATTTTAAGCAAGTTAGTACCACTCTGGTTTCTCTCATCCAGCAAAAAGGAACAGATCTCTTTTTAGGAGAAGAAGTACAACGCATATATGAAAAAGACTCCATCACTATTGAAACAGGCAATAAAACGATTCACGGAAGAAAACTGGTAAATTGCGCTGGATTACAAAGTGATAGAATTGCCCAAATGACTGGCTACTATTTGGACATGCAGATCGTACCTTTTCGAGAGAATATTATGAATTAAAAGAAGCATCACGAAATCTTGTACGTGATCTTATTTACCCTGTACCAAAACCTGACTTTCCATTTTTAGGCGTGCATTTTACGAGAATGATAGATGGCAGTGTTGAAGCCGGACCTAATGCAGTGTTAGCTTTTAAACGTGAAGGTTATTCCAAAAAACAACCCTGGATTTAAAAGACCTTGCGCAAGTACTTGGTTCTAGAGGATTTTGGCGTCTAGCTTCTTCGTACATGAAAGAAGGGACAGCCGAAATGAAAAGATCTCTTAGCAAAAAAGCATTTGTGAAAAGTTTGCAGGAACTCATTTCTGCCATCACTGAAGAAGATGTTGTTCCCGCTCCTGCTGGAGTGCGTGCCCAAGCCCTTCGTTCAGATGGCACATTGGTGGACGATTTTTATATTATCGCTGGCCGTCACAGTTTTCACGTATGCAATGCCCCCTCCCCTGCAGCCACCAGCGCCTTGCAGATTGGCGAAGAGGTATACCGGCAGATGCAAGATAAAAAAGTAAGCGTGAGTTAAAAATATTTTGACAATAACATTTTTCCTTGCTATAGTGTATATAACGTTTTCCGCTCGAGGGGCCTCATCCCTTTTGCTTCGTAAACGCACTAGTTTATATGATCATATAGCTATTATAAATATTATGCTGTTTATTAGACGAGGCCTTTCCTGCCAAAGAAAGCCAGAACGTCTCTTAAAGCCAGCCGAAACCTTTGTTCACGCACAAAGGTAGACGGCTGGCTTTTTCTATTGTTAAAACTATTGTAGGAGGAATATTTATGAGCATGACAGCAGAAAAAGTACTGGACTTTTCGACTCAAACGAAAAACTACCAATTCGTCCCCTACTCTCAAAGCAGCAGGATGTATCAAGTTAACATTGATAAAGAAGCATTGGATGCTTTTTTTGAAAAAGTAAAAAATGTTGAAGTCCAGGAGCTTGAATATGTTCCTTATAAGAGATTTATCGTTGCAGGCGCGCTGCAGGACACACTCGGCACAGCCTTTACAAAAACCGTACAAACTATTTTACAGGACCGGCAAACAGGAGGATTTACCCTTGGATTAGAAAAAAACACCACAAACACCGATCAATATGTATTATTTTCTACCGCTTTAACGCATCTTATTGGAGAATGCAACTTTGATGCTATGTCAGGAAAATATTATGCCTGATTTACAGTAAAACACACTGACGAAAGTGACTCGTACCTTCGACAAGCGTATCGTCTGTTTACATTTCACACGGACGGAACGTTTGTAGATGAATCGACGGACTGGCTCTTAATGATGAAAATGCAGGAAGAGAATGCAGTTGGCGGGGAATCCAGACTGCTTCACCTTGATGATTGGAAAGATCTCGATTATTTCTATCAACACCCCTTTGCACAAAAAGAGATCACCTATAAAGCACCATCTAGCAAAAACGTCAATAAAGAAATCAGCAGAAAAACCTTCTTCCATCATAACGGTGAACCTTGTCTTTGCTTTATCGATCAATTTGCAAACCCGTCTACTATCGAAGAAGCCAAATATTTACGGGACCTTTCTCAATCTATGGAAGAAGATGAAAATGTTATTGAATTGGATTTACCTGTCGGCCACCTAGTCATGGTTAATAACCTGTTCTGGGTTGGACGGCAGAGCTGCTTTTGAGAAAAATGAAAAACTCCACCGCGAACTGCTGCGACAGCGCGGACGTTTTCAAGAGTAAATCATTAATAATTAGAAAAACTCGGCTTGCCGAGACTTTCCTAAAGTACAAGTAACATCAAAGGAGCTCTCTTTCTGGAGAGCTCCTGTTAAATTCCTTAAGCTTCATTCACTTGTCTCACAAACTCTTTCATGATGGCTGGCAGATCAGGCCAAGCATGACCGGAAACCAGGTTCTTATCGACATAATCCATTTCATTAATATATTCTGCGCCAATGCTTTCCACTTCAGGCTTGCACGCCTGGTAAGCAGTCAACTTCCGCCCCTTCACCACCTCAGCAATCGGGGTCAGCACAAGGCTTCCATGACACATCACGGCAATCGGCTTGTCTGCTTCAAAGAAATGAGTAACAATGCCGGGCAAATGTTCATTCATCCGAATATGTTCAGGAGCTCGTCCGCCTGGGATAATCAACCCATCGTAGTCTTCCGCATTCACCTCGGCAAACTCAAGGTTGGCATCAATCATATAACCGCGCTTTTCGGTGTATGTTTCCCAGTCTTCAAAATCATGGATGACCGTATTTAACTTTTTCTTATGAGGAGCTGCGATGTCCGCTTCAAATCCTTCCTCTAAACAGCGGAAATAAGGGTAATACACTTCAAGCGCTTCTACGGCGTCTCCAGTGACAATAAGAACTTTTTTAGATGCCATAAACATCCTCCTTCACACGATTTTTCCATAATCTATTACTTCCTTATTTTATCATAAGATATGGTCTGCTACAGGGAAGCCCATGTAAAACCTGTGTGAGTCAGAAAATATTTCAAAAAAAAAGCATGAAAAATAAGCCCTGTAAAGCGGCTGCAAAAGAATGTTATAAAATTTTTTATATCTAGGGAAAATATTGGATAAAAGGTGGTTTTGAGACACACCACCGCAGGGGAGGGATGTTACTGGATGGATCGTTTTAACATATCAATATCTGCTTCTTGATCAATCGATCGTTTGGCAAGTTTCTCTAAGGTCTTTTCCTGGCCGGCCACAAAGGCCTCTAACCTTTCATAATTTTCAGGGATGCTCGAAAGTTTCTTTTCTAGTCTGCTCTGACCTTCTAACAATTCTTCCTTCATTGACAGCATGTCTTCTTTTAAACTGCTCTCCATTCCGTTCATTTCTTTTCTTACATTTCCAAACTCCATTTTAAGCTCAGACCGGATGTCACTCGTTTCTTGTTTCATTTCAGAGTGCATGTTTCGCATATCTGTCCGAATGTCTGATTCCATGCTTCCAATATCGCTTCTTACACTTCCTATTTCTTCTCGGAATTCGGTCTGCATGCTTCCCATTCCATTTCTTACACTATCCATTTCTTCCCGAAATTCGGTCTGCATGCTTCCCATTCCATTTCTCACACTATCCATTTCTTCCCGGAACTCAGTCTGCATGCTTCCCATTCCATTTCTCACACTATCCATTTCTTCCCGGAATTCGGTCTGCATGTTTCCCATTCCGCTTCTCATACTGTCCATCTCTTCCCGGAATTCGGTCTGCATGCTCCCCATTCCATTTCTCATACTATCCATCTCTTCTCGGAACTCGGTCTGCATGCTCCCCATTCCATTTCTCACACTATCCATTTCTTCTCGGAACTCAGTCTGCATGCTTTTGAATCCAGATTCCATCGAAGTCATTCGTGTATTCAAAGATTGGACTTCTTTAAGAATCATTTCTAGTATTTTATCCATCATCTTGCCTCCTTTCTTGTATGATGTTGTTATTATATCATAAACCAATCCTTCCAGCGTTTGCTGGGAGGATTGGTTTATAGATGGCCATACAACAGGGTACTTTTTTGGGGCCAGACCCTCCATATTATGAACAAATTTAAATGGGATTGTTTCGCCATATTGGATTTATGCACGCATGCGGGGCAAATTTGAACACTTTTTCTGATTTATGACTCGACTTTTATACTTTATGACTAACATATTATAAGCGGGATTACGCTTTTATCGTGGGGGCTGGCTTTCCACATTATGCGCGGTACCAAGGGGGCATTTGCTCTAGGTGCGAGCATTTATGCGCCGCTTTGAAGCTAATATGAACAAATTTCTATCATTTATGAATAACTTCTCTTCTTTTATGTACATTTCCTATTTTTAGTTACTTTTGATGCTGTTCCTTAATTCGGGGTCTGGCCCCACATAATTGGGGACATTTCACTAAGTTCTGGCAGAAATGAACCCCTTCCCAGCATATTTAAACGATTTCCTCAAACTTATGTTTATGCACAACTTCTCTTCTCCCCAGATACACAGCAGCTTGCCTAGCACCCCAATAATGCTACCATTTCAACACTTATTCTGTACATGTATTTTGCGCTACTTTTCACTTCATCAGACAAATAAAGAAAAATGGCTCGCGCCAAGCCTTCTTTAGGTGCGAGCCATTGCCTCGTTGCACTTATACTGTTCTTCTCAAAATTTTAATTACATATCTATTAGTACAAGTAAATCAGCTGAGCTTATAATACCAACATTTTTACGAACACCGGCACCGTCCTACTCCTCGAGATTAAATTCCAGTTCGCGCGAGTTGTTTTCGATTTTTTTAATCGATAACGAGTCTAAGATAAGAGCTTTGTAGGCGGCATAGGCGTTATATTCAATTCGTTCGAGCATATCAAAAGCTTTTCGCAGGTTTTTATCGAGAACGACGATACCATGTTTATTTAACAGCATGGCAAGCGGCAAAGCATCTTCCTGTCTTGTTTGTACATAGCTTCTGACAATCTCTGCAAGCTCAGGAGAAGTAGCAGGTGCAAATGGCAGCGTTGGTATAGTTCCAAGCTTTTGCGTAGCTTCTGTTATATTAAGCATTTCCATTCCCATAGCAGCAAATACGAGAGATTCCTTTGGATGGGCATGAAGCACGCAGCCAATATCAGGCCTTTCACGATAGCAGGCCATGTGCATGTTAATTTCTCTTGTAATGTTTCCGTCGCCTTCTACCTTTTGTTCGTTCATATTGACGACTAGAATTTCGTGCCGTTGTAAATCGCAGAATTTCTGCTGAGACACTAATGTCGGAGTCATAATAATATGATCATCATTTACACGGGCACTTACATTCCCGCCAGCAGCATTGGTTTCAAAGCGCTGAAACATTGTCCTGACAACCTTACAGAGATCTTCTCGTTCTTTTCTATATAGCAAATTAATAAACCCCTTTCACTTCTTGAATACTCGTTTGCAAACAAAGCGTGTTTGCTTCCTCTATATCAAAATCACTGCTATTGCTTTTGGTCACTTTCGACGCCGAACAGCCTGCTGCAAACGTCAGCGCTTCTTTCCATGACGAGCCCTTTTCTCTTGCGCCAAACAGGGCTCCTACGAACACATCTCCGGCGCCTGTGTCGTTGCACTCCTTTACTTTTGGGGCATGCACATTAAAAATTTTCCCCTCGATAAACGCCGTACTTCCCTCAGAACCTTTTGAAAAAATCACATAAGGGACTTTCTGGTTCAGCTTCCGCAGCTGCGTCAAATCCTGTTCTCCGGCCGGAAACAATTCTTTAAGCTCCTGTTCATTCGGTTTTATAAAATCTACTTCCATAGCAATTGCTGTTTTTAACGCTTTTCCGCTTACATCACAGGCGGTGGTGCATTGCTTTTCTTTTAGGATAGAAAGAACATCCTCCCACCATGTGACTGGATAACCAGGAGGTAAGGACCCGGACAGAATAACCGTGTCTTCTGTTTTCACAGCCGACTTTAAATACTGGCAGAGTTTTTCATGGTTCTGCCTGGAGACTTGAAATCCATGCTCTGTCACCATTAAGCTGCCTTCCTCTGCCTGGTCCATCAGTACATAGGTGATGCGGGGGGCTGTCTTTTTTTCTAAAAAAAGCTCATAGTCTACACTTTTATCTTCTAAAATCTTTTTAAACGTATTGGCATTCCGCTCTCCCGCAAACGCCAGAGCAACATTAGGAATTTTCAGACAAGTGAGCGTGTGTGAAACATGAAGCCCTTTGCCGCCTAGATCTATCTCTTTTTTGTACATTCTGTTATTTTTCCTTTTTTCCAATGGATTCTTTGTAAACAAAATATGATCAATCGCAGGGTTCAGCGTAATTGTATAAATCACATTACATTCTCCTTATATTCTGTCTCCTCTGCTGTGGCATCAGCTGCATTTCGTGCTTTCATTTTTTTTAAATAAAGAAAAAACAGCGCGGCCCATATGCCGACAAACAGGAAACCAAAAATATGACCGTCTCCAACTTGGGCAAAAATATAGCGGAAAACCGGGTATTCGATGGTGCTCCAGGAAATCATCTGGTAAAGCAATAGCCTGCGTGTCTTGAGCCAGCTGCGTAATCGTTGGGGCAAATCCTGTAGCAATATACAAGAAAACAGGTGTTGTGATTAAACCAAGCGCAATCATCCGCAATAAATTGCCGCCGGTAATGATGAGGGCCGGAGCAGCTAGAGAAATATTTATAATGCCTGCAAATGGCAGCACATTGTTTCCAGGCAAAATAATGGCGTACAGCAATGTAATGGGCACCCAGACAATGACGGCCACCCAGAGTTCATTGCTTCCTGCTAAAATCGGCCAGTCCAGCCCAATATGCAATTTCCGGTGCTTAAAACGACTTTTCATGAAATCAGATATCGCATCAGACAATGGAGATAGCGCCTGCATAAATAATTTGGCTACCATTGGGAACAGCGTTAATGCAGCGGCTGCTTGAATCGCTAAAGTGAGCGTTTCAGGAACCGTGTACCCGGTTGCGATCCCTAGAAGGATACCGATGATAAATCCCATCACATGATTTTCCGCGAATATACCTTTAATGTATTCGCACCGATATGGCGATCAAACAGCGGCACCTTGCTCAACAGCCAGTTAAACGGAAGCAAAAATACTCTAGAAACAGTCACACCAGGAATGCCCGTTACTTTTTCAATGGGCTTTTGATTAACATCCGCTATTAGAAGCTCTGCTACCATTTGAACAGCCGCTATAACAAAGGCCAGGACAACGCTATTTGTCACTCCGATAACAAGGGCGGCCGTTAAAATTTTCCCCCAGACATTCCAAAGGTCAACATTAAGCGTTTCTGTTTTGTTCATAACAAGAAGCAGTGCGTTTACGGCCATTTGCAAAGGAAACATTAAGAATGCGAGCGGCCACGCCCATGCCAGCGTAGCTAGCGAAGTCCAGCCGGCGTCTGATATTAAGCTCGATCCCCGTACGTTCGACCAGACCCTGGCCGGCAGGAGTGAGAGCGTCCAACATAAATCCAATGACGACTCCCATCCCTGCGAAGGCTACCCCTAAAATAATCCCTGCACTAAAGGCTTCCTTCCACTTCATTCTTACGACTATACCAACGATAATCATTATTAACGGTACAAATACAGAGGCACCTAGATCTAAAATATACTGGAAGACATTTTGCAGGACGTCTACATCTATCCCTTCCTTTTACGTTAATAGATTAATGAGTTGATTCGTCTCTTCTTCAAGCCCCATTCCTGTCAAAAAATGCAATTCCATTTAATGTGGGGATGTTGTACTCTTTCGTTCCTTTTGTAATGGCGATATAGACATCACTTTGAGGGATATACTGCTCTAAAGACTTGATATCCACAGCTTCAACACTTGCTCTGACTTTGTTTTCGTTCAGAATCTTCTGAACCTTGGAAGCAACGGTCTGGCTGGTTGCAACTCCTGAACCACATGCTACAATCACTCTTTTCATAACACTTCACTCCTCATAGGATTTTTTATAAGCTGAAAAATCTCTTTTTCGCTTTTTGCATTTTTTAACGCTTGAACAAATTGCTGATTTGTAAAAAGGTTCATTAAATACTGCAGCAGTTCCACCTGGGCCTTTGATTCTGTGATTCCTAAGAAAAAATAATGAGAGACTTCTAACGATTTATTTTTTTCACCCATATCCCCCATAAAAAGAGGTTTTTCAGAGCTGGCATATGCAATAAAGGGATAACTAATGTGTTCACAATCTGTATGAGGGATCGCAACATTGATTGTTTCTAATGATAATCCGGTCGGATACTTCTCCTCCCTCTCGGTTAAGGCTGTTAAATAGGAGGATTTCACATAGTTTTTCTGAAGCAGCCAATTAGCTACTTTTTCAAATAGCTGAGAAGCGGTATCGCATTTTACATTTGGCAAAATAAGATTTTGACGAAATAATTCATTAAATGCCATGATGGTCCTCCTCTACGTGGTGTTGTAACACGTTCACAACTTCCGATACGTTTTTTGCTTGAAAGAATCTCTGGGAGTTGGTTTCATCCATAAATAGTTCATTAAGACTTAACAGCGTCGGCACATGATGTTGAAAGTCTGCAGGTGAAAGCGTGACTAATGCTTTAGCCATACCGCCGTCCGGCATTTTCACCGGATTTTGAAAAATATTAATATCAAAATCTTCCTTTTTTACTCCATCCGATGGCTTCGCATGCGGCAAATACACTTGAGGACCGAGCATCATACGATCACTTTCTTTTGAAAAAAGAGCCAGCACTTTCTCGATATAACGCGATTCAATTGAACCTCTCGCTTTCAGATGATTTAAGCTCGAACGTACAGCTTCGTTCCATGTCAGATCCTCTTTTATAATGTGAATATGCTGTTCATTAAATGTGAAAAAAGGAGGAAGCTCGCTCTCTTCTGTTTTCTCGACCTCCTGTTTAGTACCAGTGGATTTATCGAAAAAATCTATAATCTTATCGTGAATGACATCCTGTTGTTCCATTTCAATATGGTCTTTTAAGGAATGCAGCAATTCTCTCGCTTTTTTCTCGTTGTCGCTTTCAATATATTTCCGTACATTTTTTCTCAGTTGAGCCCGTTCTTTCTGGTCCAAAATCGGGGTCACGATGAACGTTTTCTGGGTCGTATCGAGCGGTATGGTAGTGAAAATAAAATCGACTGGTTCTTTCTTTTCATACGTTCTTTCAGAAAACGCGCCTAAAAACTCCATGTGCGGAAACATCAGCTTGAGGGTTTCTAACAATAGCTTTGACACCGATGTTCCATTTCGGCAGACTACCATGGCCTTAAAAATTTTTTCATCTTGTTTATTTGTTTGATATATCCAGGCTTGAACGAGCATCGCAATATATACTTTCTCTTCTTCGGACAGGGGCTTTCCAATATAGTCTTCTAAAGACCCTGAAGCTCCTTTCACAATCGAACATATGGAGGCATGTTCATCTTGAAAGATCCGGGTGAGGGGATTTTGAACATGTAGCCCTAGTTTCACCCGATATACAGCCGGCCGGATGTGCAGCAAAAGCTTCTCTTTTAACTCGTCTTTTCTAACCAAATACGTCACTAAGTTTTTTTCGATCTGGTCGATAAACGTATCAATGGCTGTTCTCAGCTCTTCCCTGTGTGTTAAATGAACAGCCGCCTCCAGCATATTAGAAGACAACACTTGCAGGGTAAGGTAGAGCTGGTCTTTTTCTGTCAGACCGCTTTAGTCCCAAAACATATGTTTAATTGCTTCATACTCTTCTGTATGAAAAACGCCATAATCTTCCGTTTCTGGGATCCACTCTTTCTGAAAGGTCTGAATTCGTTTGATTAATAAATGCAAAAGGACGGGCAGCACTTCCATTTGCTCATCGGTAAAAGATATCTCCAGCCTGTCTTCTGCCCGCAATAGGCGCTGCCGCAGTAAAAATACTTCATTCGAATCAATAAGCTTTTTTTGTTTTAAAAGGGTTCTTGCAAACTCATATTGAAAGAGCTGTTTTAACTCAGTGACAAGCAAATTGCGAAGCTGATACTCTGAACCCGAGATATAATAACCATGCTTGCGGCTGTATTGAACCTGGATTGATTTGCTCTTTACTAATTTTTTCATCAGTTTCATATCAAGAAGCACAGTATTTTTACTTACATCAGTCAACTCTGCTAAATCTTGAAGAGAAAAGGATTCCTTTTCTACCAGAAGAGTAATGAGGATAAGATGCACTCTTAATTCCGGCGTTAAATCATCAATAGAAAAATAAGTTGCTTCCCTTAAAATCTCGCTCAGGCCTTTTCTGGCGTTAGCAGGAATGACGATTTGATCCTCCGGCTGAATGGCCAGTATATGAAAATTATGCTGTTTCAATTCTTCGTTAATCAGCTGGATAACTTTTTCGATTTGTCCTTTTGAGCTGTTTAACTGATCTTCTAAATCAGAAATAAAAAGAGTGGAACTGCTTAAAAGCTGCTGCATCGTATTCTTCATCATTTGCTCCATCCGGTCTCCCCCTTTCCTTATTGGTTACCTTCAGTATAACGATTACACGTTATCCGTGCGTATCCTTTCAACACAAACTTAGAAAAAACGCTTACATTTAAAATTGTGGTGAACGTGAGCATATTGTTTTCAGGCACCCTCAAACCCTATCCTTCAAATAAAACGCTTGCAATTTTAAAAACTGTTTGACAATTAAGCAAATCTTTTTTATTATAATAATCAATACCGGTATACCAGATACCTCATACCGAATATCATATATCGGTCTTTCCAAAACCTGCATTAGGGAGTGGAAGATATTGAAGAAGATTGGAAAGTTTGTTTCATATACGGACCAGGTTTATCGGGAGCTGAAGGCTGCTATTATCAGCGGTGATATTCAGCAAGGGGACTTCCTGCAGGAACGTTCGATTGCTGAGAAGCTCGGTGTAAGCCGCACCCCCGTTAGAGAGGCAATTAAACGGCTGGAATTTGAAGACTGGGTGGAGACTCTGCCCTGGAAAGGGGTGGTTGTGAGAGACATCGACAGACAGGATATCATAGAGGTATTTCAATGCCGCTATGCCAATGAAGGTTTTGTCGGTGAACTAGTAGCTTCCGCTATTTCAGAGGAAAGCTTAGAGGAGCTAAAACAAATCAAGAAGAACATGGAAGCCTTAGCTTCTAAAAGCCGGCAGGAATTTATCAATGAAGACCGCAAATTTCACATGCACCTTGCTCAATTAACCAATAACAGCCGTCTTGTACATTTTCTTGACCATCTAAGCGATCAAATGCTTCGTTTTGGGATTCTTGCAGTGAAAAATGAAGAAAGAATGAAAGGAACACTGCAGGAACATCAGGCTATTATTGATGCCCTGGAGACCAGATCTCCTGAAAAAACCAAAGAAGCGATTCACATACACATTGATAACAGTGAAGATATATTATTAAATCTTGTAGACAATGAATAGGAGTGTCTGAGATGCCATTACCGTCTATTTCTTTTTCCTTTCAATCCAACCAGGAATCTAAAACAGTGCCAATTCATTATGTTTATTGCATTGGCTACACCGGCCGGAACCAAGAAAAAGTACAAGCTCATGTAGAAGAGCTTGCTGAGCTGGGAGTCCCCCGCCCCAATAACATTCCAGCGCTTTATCCGATGAGGCTTTCGAGCTTAACGACAGCGGAAGAAATTCAGGTGTCCGGAGCCGAAACTTCTGGGGAAGCAGAAATTGCACTTATTTTCTCCAATGATGAACTTTTCGTCACCATTGGCAGCGACCATACCGACCGTGAACTCGAAACCGTCGATATCGGCAAATCCAAGCAGGTGTGCGACAAACCAATTGCAAAGGAAGCCTGGCCTATCGATGAAGTTCTCACCCACTGGGACGAATTAACGCTCTCTACAGAGATTCTGATTGATGGAGAATGGCAGCCTTATCAGAATGATAAATTCTCGGCCATCCTTTCGTTCGATAATATTGTAGAGATGCTTCAAAAGCGTTCGATTTCCATTAAAAAAGCAGTTTTCTTTGCAGGTACCGTTCCTCTTCTGGATGGATTTAAATTTGGGCAGGCTTACAAAATGGTTTTAAGTGACCCCGTCCTGAACAGAACGATCGAGTTAGAGTATAAAGTGAAAGATTTAACCGCTGAAAAAAATGAGGTGAAAAACTCATGATTGTTTCTTCTTTGCAGATGGACATTATTCCAGGAGATCCTGCAGCCAACCGAGAAAAAGTCAAAAAATTGGTACAGGTTGAAATGGAGACAAACCATCCTGATTTGATTGTGCTCCCCGAAATGTGGACGACAGCTTACACTTTACCGGAGCTTAAAGATATTGCTGACCACGAAAACAGCGAAACTATTCCTTTTTTACAAAACCTTGCTTCACAGCACAACGTTCATCTTGTCGGCGGATCTATCGCTTATCAAATAGAAGAAGATATGTTTAACCGGGCGCTCATCATCAACAACAAAGGTGAACTGGTTTATCACTATGACAAGCTTCACCTGGTTCCTATGCTTGATGAACCATCGTATTTGACAGGTGGAAGAAATAAGGCCCAGATCTTTGAGCTCGATGGGCTGAAATTAGGCATTATCATTTGTTATGACCTTCGCTTTCCAGAGCTGATCCGGGCGCTTGCTCTTGAAGGAGCACAAGCTGTCTTTATCACAGCCGAGTGGCCTGAAGCAAGAACAGAGCATTGGAAGTATTTACAGCTGGCCCGGGCGATTGAAAACCAGGTATATATCATCTCCTGCAACCGGGTCGGTACCTATAACAATGTTGAATTTGCCGGAAAATCAATGACGATAGACCCGTGGGGGAATGTGCTCGCGGAAGGAAGCCAAAATCAAGAAGAAACAGTCCGTGCTGACATTCACCCCGAACAGGTCCAGGAGGTCCGGAAAAAAGTACCCGTCTTTGACAGCCGAGTACCTGAATACTACACCTATTACTAACATAAGGAGTGTTTTCATAATGAAAAAATGGATTCTATCGACATTGGTTACTTGTTCCCTTGTTTTTGCAGCTGCTTGCGGAGGCGGCGGATCCGATAATGCCGGAGAGTCCGGCGGTGATACAGAAGAAAGCGTATCGCTAAAGCTTGCGCATACCGGTTCTGACTCCCACCAATACAACATTGCTGCAGAAAAATTTAAAGAACTCGTCGAAGAAAAAACAGATGGTTCTGTGACCATAGAAATTCACGGTAATGCGAATCTTGGAAGTGAAGATGAAGCAGTAGAACAAATTCTAGACGGTACATTAGATATGACGACCGTAGCAGCGGACAGCTCTTTTGCTAATACGGTACCGGAAATGAACGTTTTCGGTATTCCTTATATCTTTGAAGACCGCGACCATGTGTATAGCGTCATGGATGGAGAAATTGGTGATGAGCTGATGGAAAATGTAGAAGAGAAAAACATGACAGGCCTTGGATACTGGGAAGTAGGCTTCCGTCATCTAACAAACAATGAAAAAGAAATTACTACTCCTGAAGATGTACAAGGCCTGAAGGTTCGCGTGCAGCCATCTAAAGTGTGGGAAGCTCATATGAACGCACTAGGAGCCAGCCCTACGCCAGTAGACTTTAATGAACTCTATTCCGCGCTGGATCAAGGGGTTGTCGACGGACAGGAAAACCCGCTGCCAACCATTGACTCTATGAAATTTTATGAAGTACAAGACTATGTTTCTCTAACCGCTCATACGTACTCTCCAGCGATCACTGTAGCAAGCAATAATGCTTGGGACAAGCTCAGCGAAGACCAGCAGGCAGCTGTCCAGGAAGCTGTTGATGAAACGACCGAATACCAGCGTGAAGAGCTTGAAAACAAAGAAGAAGAAATATTAGAAACATTAGAAGAAAACGGGGTTACGATTACAGAAGATGTGGACCGTGAAGCATTTAGTGAAGCAACTTCTGAAGTCAAGGATGTTCTATCTGAAGAAGTACCGTCCTCCCTGCTCGAAGACATTGAAGCAGCGAAGTAATTAGAAAAACTTGGGTTACCACCAATTCCCAATGGCGGAAGCCTAAAAAAAAGTCCGGGTGTTCTCGCGAGAGCATCCGGCCCTTTACTAACAGGATGTAGAAATGAGGGGGAAACATGAAAACATTTGACACCCTGCTTATAAAATTCATTAAATTAATCATGTTTCTATGCTTGGCCGCTACTGTGTTCGTAACATTTCTTCAAGTTTTTTACCGTTACGTTCTCGGGCAGTCGCTGGCCTGGTCGCAGGAATTCGTTTTGATTACGTTTGTTTATGCAGTGTTAATGGGAGCCGTTGTCTGTATCTACTACAAAGACCACCTTCAAGTAGACCTCCTGGATAACTCGCCAGCATGGCTGCAAAAAACCGCAACGATCCTGGAATTTGTGATTGTTTCCTTTTTCATCGTTATTTTCATTTACTATGGCTTTGACCTGGTACAAAACAACTTTGCTTCCGGCCAAACTGTAGGTATTCTTCCGATTCAATCCGCTTATGTCTACCTTGCCATACCAATAAGCGGCATTCTCATGCTTTATTTCCACGTTAGGCAGGTGATTCGATGATTTGGCTCATTCCTTTATTATTTGGATTAATATTACTTCGTGTTCCGATTGCTTTTGCACTTGGAGCCGTATCCATGCTCGGAATTATTCTCACAGAGCCAAGCCTGCTGATTAACGTTCCCCGCCAGATCTACGGAGGGATTGAAAGCTTCAGCTTGATTGCTGTGCCGCTGTTTATACTTGCCGGAGAAGTGATGACAAGAGGCGGAATCTCGGAAAGATTAATACGCTTTTCACAAATGCTTGTCGGATTTATGCCAGGCGGCCTTGCGATGGTTGTTATTGTAGCCAGCATGTTTTTCTCCGCCTTAACAGGAACAGCCATTGCTGCAGCAGCTGCCATTGGCGGAATGATGCTGCCTGCGATGAAAAGAGAAAACTATGATACAGGTTTTTCAGCCAGCCTGGTCGCAACCTCAGCCACGATCGGCCCAATTATTCCGCCTAGTATTGTATTGATTCTCTTTGGCGTGATTGCGAGCGTATCGATCGGTGATTTGTTTATTGCCGGATTTGTTCCAGGGATCCTGATGGGACTTGGATTGATGGTATACAGTTTTATTATGGGTAAAAAAAATAACTACAAAGCCCGGGAGTCCCTCCCCCGCCCAGGTGAATTTTTCCGCGGACTGGTGGACGCGATGCTTGCTTTGATTATGCCTCTTATCATCATAGGTGGAATCATTTCAGGTATTTTCACCGCTACCGAGTCAGGCGTTGTGGCAGTCGTTTACGCTTTAATTATCGGCATGTTCGTTTATAAAGAGCTCAGCTTAAAAGATTTGAAAGATGTTTTTATCGAAACAGGAAAAACAACGGCTTCGATTGTTTTTCTCATTGGAACAGCGTCATTGTTTATTTGGTTTTTGTCTTATAAAAACATTCCATCTCAATTAACAGAAATGCTCGGTCCCGTTGCAGAAAATCCAATCATGCTGCTGCTTGTCATTAATATTATTCTGCTGCTCGCAGGCACATTTATTGATACGATCAGCGCTGTTTCGATTTTCACACCACTCTTCCTGCCGCTTGTAACCGCAGCAGGGATTGACCCGGTTCATTTCGGAATTATAATGGCCGTGAACTTAACCATCGGTATGGCGACACCACCGCTTGGAGTGACCTTGTTTGTGACAGCTAGAATTGCGCAGATTAAAGTGCAGGAAATGTTCAAGCACCTCTTCCCGCAAGTGGGTATCTTAATCGCGGTGCTGCTGATCATTACGTACATTCCGGAGATCAGTCTGTATCTGCCTGAGCTTTACCGTGAGATCTTTAATGTGTAGAAAAGTGCGTTGGGCGGAGTGCTGAAATCGGCGAGATAACCACTGAATTTATTTCTCTTAGCGCCGAATTTGGCCAGAGAAGGGCTGAAACCGGATTTCTAAGAGCTGAATTCGGCCAAAAAAGAGCTGAATCAACCAATCTAACCGCTGAACCCCCTAAAGCCAAGAGCTATTTTTTTAAAAAAAGGAGGCAAGCTGATGCAGGAACCAAAAGAGCTTCGAAAAAAAATACGGGAAGGTGCGTTTCATCAGCCTACGTCCGGCTACTGCCCTTCCTATGTTCAAGCCAATGTCGTCATTGTGCCAAAACAATATGCCTTTGATTTCTTTCTATTTGCTTATCGCAACCAGCAAGCGTGCCCACTCATCGATGTACTGGACGCCGGGGAATATAAATCCCGGCTGGCGATAGGTTCTGATATCCGAACCGATGTCCCTAGGTACCGTGTCTATCAAAACGGTGAATTGGTAAACGAACTAAGTACCATTCATGATCTCTGGCAGGACGACATGGTTACCTTTTTGATCGGCTGCAGCTTTACATTTGAAAGCATACTAATAGATGAAGGAATCCCACTCCGACATGTAGAGGAAAACAAAAATGTTGCGATGTATGTGACGAACCGTCCCACAGACAGCACGGCAGTGTTTCACGGTCCTCTCGTTGTTTCGATGAGACCGATTCACCGAGACCTTGTAAAAAAAGCCGGTGACATCACCGCACAGCATCCGAACATGCACGGAGCTCCCGTTCATATCGGCGATCCATCCGAGCTCGGGATAACCGACCTCAGCTCCCCCGATTTCGGAGAAGCCGTCACGATAAAAGAGGACGAGGTGCCTGTCTTCTGGGCATGCGGGGTCACCCCGCAAATGGCTGCTGTCCAAAGCAAGCTGCCGCTTATGATCACCCACTCCCCCGGTCATATGTTTGTAACAGATGTGACGAACGAGGAGTTTTTGAAAAAATAGTTACCAAACAGTTCGGCTGTTGCTTTATTCTAGTTTCACTAATATTTTGATTTGGCTTTTGTCTTCGGCCAGTTGTTCAAAGCCTTCTTCTACGACCTGGTCGAGGTTAATTTTATTAGTAATCAGCTTATCTCCACTAAAATATCCCTGCTTCATTAATTCCATTACCGCCGGATAAACATGCCGGTAAGCGATGATACCTTTAACTGTTTTTTCTTTAATGACAAGGTCATTTGGCTCTATAGAGGCATCGGATTCCCAGATGCTGACGATAACGGATTCTCCGCCATTGTGGGTGCTGTTGATGCATTGGTTTAATACATCTGGAATTCCGGTGACTTCATACGACACGTCTACTCCACTCTTGGTCAAACGTTTGATTTCTTCAACAGGATCTGCTTTAGTGGGATCAATCACATTTGCGCCGAGTTCTTCGGCAAGATTTTTTCTCGAATCAGAAACTTCTACGGCATAAATGGTCGATGCTCCGGCAGCTTTTAAAGCCTCAATCACGAGTAAACCAATCGGTCCGGCTCCGAAAACAGCAGCGGTATCTCCTGCTTTTAGTGAGCTTTGACGAACAGCATGCAGTGTCACTGCGGCAGGCTCTACTAGTGCTCCTTGTTCATAGGATAACTCCTCTGGCAGTTTGTGAGCCATATGTTCTCCGACAACGGTATATTCGGAAAAACCGCCTCCGCCGCCAGATAATCCGTGAAATCCTAGTAGGTCAGAGAGATTGTATTTTTCGTCTTCATATTTCCCGTTTGAATGGGGAGCTAGAATTGGTTCAATTGCAACCCGGTCTCCTGCTTTTAACTTGGACACTCCTTCGCCCGTTTCAACGACTTCTCCGGCAAATTCATGTCCCATCACAATTGGAGCTTTGTCTTTACTAATTGGATGAGGTTCTTCAGTTGGAATGAAAATAGGGCCTGCTAAGTATTCATGCAGGTCACTTCCGCAAATCCCGCACCATTTCACTTTTACTTTGACTTCATGCTCAGAAACCTTTGGCTCCTCTACCTCTTCTACTCTCAGGTCTTTCGCACCATGCCATACAGCCGCTTTCATATTCCATTCCCTCCTTGAAATGTTGCATCGCCTATTTATTCTGTCATTTTTGCTCGAAACCCTTCTTTCATGATGTAGAAAAATCATATATATTCTGTGAGGCAGATCACAAATTACTTGATCTGCTGATAAGTTTCTTCATCACAGATCACAAACAAACGTGCATTTTCAGGGATATTCTCATCTAACTTCCGGTTAATATTCAAATTCTCTCCGTTCGAGACAAGGGTGGCTCCTTCTGCTAACAATTCATCAAAAGCATCACGGTAGGTGCTCCAATGAGGACGCTTCCCTATTTCATAAAGGTCATCCCCGTGCTGCTTGGAAAGAAGCTGTGACATAATCCTTGAGCTTCCGGGATGAAAAGCAGAACGAACCGCCATCTGCGAAATCGTGTCCGTGCTTAAAATAAACTCATCAATATCAACGTGCACAAAATTCTCCACGTTGTTGCGGTCCTTTACTTCCACAATTGTATAAATGTCTCCATAATACCGCTCAATGGTGGTGGCAATTAAGAGCGTTTTGCCGTCTACAAAGGAAGCGTCTTGAATGAAATTGCCGAAGTCCGTGACTTCATTGGCAAACACAAACACCGCTCTTGCTTCTTTTAGGTTCGCTTGTTCCAAAGTCGCCTGCTGAATCGGATTTCCCTGCACATAATGCACCCGCTCATGAGCCATAGGTGTTTTTTCAAGCTGATCAATTAATACAATTTGTGCTTCCGAATCACTTTGTAAAATTTCCTGAATAGCTAATTTTGCGTTCGTGCTCCAGTCAATGATGACAAAATGGTTTGTCCCGGTAAAATCCATTTTCCCCTGCTCCTTTCTTCGCTGAAAGAGAAAGATTTGGTCTACTACTTTACTGATCACAATCGAAATAAGACCGATGCCGAATATATACAGTGCCATGGCTAAAAGCTTGCCGGCAGCCGTTGTTGGAGAAAAATCCCCGTATCCCACGGTGGTAACCGTCGTCATCACCCACCAAAACCCGTTAAAAGGATTTTCAAAGGTTTCCGGTTCAAGCGCATAAATAAGGACCGAACTTATTCCGATAAGAATAAGAGAAGATAAAAAAACCAATCGATTGCTGACAGAAATCAGCCTGTAAAACAGCCTTTGAAAAATGATCATCAACCCGCCCCCTTTTATTTTTCGGCTAAAATTATATTAACAGGTATCAAGCGCCTCTACATAGAAGGAAGACTTCTTTTGACATTACACTCAGCGCTTATTGCTCGTTTACATAAACTATAATATACTAACTTAAGACCTACAACCAAATAAGGGGGGGGAAGAGAACGATGAGAAAAAAGCTTGCCGCTTTAACTTTAGCAGCGTCCATAAGTACCGGGGTATTTGGTACTTCCGCTCAAGCTGCCAGTCCCTTTGAAGATATTTCTGAGGATTTTTGGGGATATGACGATGTGACGGCTTTGACAGAACAAGCCATAATTAATGGATACCCCGATGACACATATCGGCCGAATCAATCATTAACAAGAGCTCAAAGCGCCATGATTATCGGAAGAGCATTGGATGTAGATTTAGAGGCTCCTTCCATGCACCAGTTTTCCGACATACACTCTGATACGAGTGGAGCTATTACATTCATTCCTTAACGAACGAAGGGATATTTTCAAAGTCTGATAACTTCCATCCCAATAATCCGTTAACCCGGGCACAAATGGCATAAATTCTAGTCCTTGCTTTTGACTTAGACGGCAGCAGCGATAAAACCTTTGAAGACATCGGTCCAGACCACTGGGCGGCCTACTAAATTGATATCCTTGTTGCTACCGGTATTACAACCGGAACGTCTGATACGGAATTCGATCCGAATGAATTAATTAACCGCGGGCAGATGGCAGCGTTTATTAATCGCACGTTACAATATGTAGAAGATACAACAGATGAACTTCGGATAGAAGATGTTAAAAACAGTATATCTTTTTTCCATGCAACTAGAGGGTGATCTATTGAAAATCAATAACAATATTCAAGCTTTAAACACGTTGAACCATTTACAAAAAAATAACTTCCGTCAAAACAAAACAATGGAAAAACTATCTTCGGGTTTGCGCATAAACAAGGCAGGCGATGATGCTGCCGGATTAGCCATTTCTGAAAAAATGCGAACCCAGATCAGAGGACTATCTCAAGCTGATAGAAATGTAATGGCGGAGTATCCCTTCTTCAAACTACCGAAGGGGCATTAAATGAAGTTCGCAGCATGCTTCAGAGAATGAGAGAACTGGCCGTCCAATCAACCAATGACACACTAACTGGTGAAGATAGGGCTAATATCCAGAACGAAATAGACCAATTAAAGACAGAAATAAACCGGACAGCAGAAGAAACAGATTTTAATACAATCAACACCTTAGCTCCTCCCTCTGTCGTAAAACCAAAAGACCCAGGTTCAGTGCAGCCTGGTCAGGTAGACGTAGTGTTTTTTATTGATGACTCTAGTACGATGCAAGAGGAAATTGATAAAGTAACTGGCGGGATTTCTCAATTTGTTGATGATTTATTAACTTATGGAGATATTAAAGTGGCTACGGTCAGTACCGTACATAACGACCCGGATCGAGTACTGCCGTTGACTGATGATGAGGAAGAAATACAAGAGCAGCTTAGTAACGAGCACTTTGCGCTAGGGGGAACCTCTACCCCTTATGACACGATCATAAATTACTTTCCAGATGGCTCAAGTACTGAAAGCGATGTAAATTCAACCCTAGATAAAAATGATATAAAAAGCTACGTGTTTGGCGTAAATTTTAGTTATGATGGTTCTACAAATACGTTCATGCAGTGCGATGCATATGATGAATTCGCCCGCCCGAAAATAAAGAAGACATTGCCTCCAATATCACACCGGAGCTTTCGAGCCAAATCATTAAGGATACCGAACTCGATGAAGAACCAGAGATAGGGTATAAAGATATCGACCTGCAAACGGGACCTAACAGCGGTGATAGGTTCACGATAGAATTGTTTGATGCAAGAATTAAAAATCTCGGAATTGAGGATTAAACGTAGAAGAACAAGAGGCGGAAGCAGCCATTTTAAGCCTGGATGACGTAATAGAGGAAGTCTCTTCCGAACGAGCGAAATTCGGGGCGTATTAGAATGCCTTAGAACACATTCATAACAACGTAACAAACAGTAAAGAAAATCTCACCTCTTCTGAATCTCAAATACGCGATGCGGATATGGCCATAAACATGACAGATTTCACGAAAAAAAATATTATAAACCAATCCGCAACGGCAATGTTAGCTCAAGCTAACCAGCTGCCGCAAGGTATACTCCAGTTGCTGCAATAAACCAGCCAACCCTATTTTATAGCTGATTCTTTTATTAATAACAAAGGACCCGCCATCTAAAAGGCAGGTCCTTCATTTTTTTATTCTTCTTCTGTTACTTCTTCAGCATCTACTACGAAAGTTTCACCGCCATAAAGGTCACCTATAGTAATGATGGCTTGTCCGTCATTTTTGGAGAACTGGATATTGGAAATCATGTACTCTTCAAGATCCACATCTGCTGAAAGGTCTTCTACATCATAATCCCAGCCATTATCTCCTTCAGTAAGTTGAAGAGCATCTACATCATCTGCAAGGCTGAGCTCAGTTACTTGCGGAATGCTGCTTTCAACTTCTACGTCTACTTGAGCAAGAGTAGTGACAAAGTCACCTTCTACTTGTTCAAGATAGAGAGTAGCAGTACCTTCAGACCGAGCATGTGCTTCAAATTCGAGTGCTTCTTCTACTTCAAGATCTTCATCTTGTTCTACTTCTCCATCGTCAGCAAGGCTTGCGATACTTGCATCACTAGTACGCAGTTGTAGATCACCGTCAAGATTGCCAAGAGCTTCTACTAATTCATCATCATCTAATTCAATATTTTCAAATGTTCCGCTTGTAGTAGCAGTAAATTCAAGATCTTCATCTGTATAATCAAGCTCACCGTCTTCATCAATGGCATCGTTCAAGTCTACAGATTCTGGATCAACATTTAGAGTAAACTCATCTACGCCTTCTAGTTCAACAAATTCTAAATCAACGGTACCAATCTCATTTCCATCATTAGAGAAGGTTAGTGTATATTCTCCTTCTAAATCTTCTGGGAAGTCTACATTTACTGTGCCATCAGCATGGATACCAGGGTTTCCGGAACCTACTTCTTCTCCATCTTCATCAGTGATAGAATAATTTACTTTTTCTCCATCACCAACCCAAGGTTCATCGTATTGATCAATAACTGTGAAGCTGTCGCTTTGGGCGTTAGTAGTGAAACCTTTCGTAGTGCCGCTTTCTTCGATACCAGTAATTTCTTGATCTTCTACTACTTCAAGGTCAAGTTCTACTGGTTCTTCAATACCATCAAATTCTACCGTAAGGGTAACGTCGCCTTCTCCATTTACTACAAGACCATCGTCATAGTAAGCGACACTTACATCACTAGAAGTTACATTTTCAATTTCAGGGAATTCTACTTCCTCATCGTCTAAAGTTTCGCCAAAGGCGTTAATTCCTTCAATTGCTTTGATAGTGTTCCCTTCGTTGGCAGAAGTAACATAGTCATTTTCCCAAAGGTCGTTATCATCAAATAAGCCAACTTCTGTGACTTCTGTGACTGCTTCGTCATCATGCACTTCTACGGTTTGCTGTTCAGAAGTGAATTCATTGCCGTCTTCATCTGTAATTTCCACAGCGTAACGGAAGCTTTCTTCTAAGTCCGAAGCATCAATAATTCCTTCTTCTTTTGTTGCGTCTCCATCAAATGGAGCGTCAATAGAATTATAAAGGAATTCTACTTCATATCCTGCTTCTTCTAAATCCTCAATAGATACGTTACGGAAGCCGTTAACAGTAAATTCTAGCTGCTGGTCTTCGTCACTTCTAACAGACGTAGTTGTGGCTTCTGCTGATTCCACTTCGATGCCTTCATAGTCAAAGTCGTACTCGAATCCATTGACAACAAGAGTTCCTGCAGTGCCTTCTAGATCATTATCAACATGCTCTACAGTAATAGATTCTCTGTCTTCACTGATTTCTACATTCGTAAGATCTACTTCTGTTTCTTCATCATCATTTACTACAGAAACATTCAGACGCTCTTCTACGTCTTCTTCATCCAAATCTTCACTGAGCTCGCCATCTACATCGATCTCAAAGCTTGTCGTAGATAGAGGAGTAATATCTTCTACTGCCACAGCTGGGCTTACACCAGTAATGGTTTGGCCAGTAGACTCGCCTTTATAAGAAAGCGTGTACTCTTCGTCTGCTGTTTGTTCTTCAGTCGTAAGACGAACAACGCTTCCTTCTGCGCTTCCGCTTTCTTCAGAGTCTGATGGAGAAATATCTTCTGCATCTAGTACAGCAAGCTCTGGATCAAAAGCGAAGTCTTCTGCGTTTACATCTTCAACCTCTCCGTCAAAGCTTACTTCAACTGTTGTGCTATCTACGGCTGCAGCGTTTGAAACACTTGCCTCTACTCCTTGATCTACTTGTATGGCACGGTCAAGAAAAGCAGCAAACTGAGCACGTGTTACGGTTTCTTTCGGACGGAAATTGCCGTCAGATGTGTTTGTAATGTTATATTGCGCCAGGATTTCAATATTGTTTTGGTGACTTTCGTGAGCTTCATCCAAATCTCCTACATCAGCATCTACATCATCACGAGGTTCAAGGTCAAACGCACGTACGAGAATCGTAGCCATTTGCTCACGAGAAAGATCCATTCCAGCAGCAAATTGCGTGTTGCCTTCACGACCTTTAATCAAATCAGCTTCTTTTACCGCTGCGGCATAAGGAGTGAAATAACTCTCTGGATTTAAATCTTCAAATGGAGGCTCTGCATTTTCATCAACATCAAGATCAAATGCAGCCACAAGCATAGCAGCTACTTGTCCACGGTTAATTTCTTCACCTGGACGATATGTACCGTCCTTATAACCACTAATAACTCCTTGGTCAGCAAGACGTTGAATCGATCCAGACGCCCAATAATCGTTGTCTACATCCGGGAATGCTTCTGCAGCATCAGCTGTTTGGACATCCACAGGACCTACTACTCCAAAAGTTGTTGCTGCCATAGCGGCGGACACTGATCCAGCGAGAAACTTACGATAAGATTTTGGTTTGTAAGACAAAATAATTCCTCCTTTTATTAGGTATTCTATCTCAGTTTTGATAGAATACTATTTTCTAATTTTCAGAGACTGTCACGTCATCTGGTTCCTCAACGATCTAGTGTCGGGTCATCGGAAACATCCGTGAAAGCGCATCCTCCGATTAGCTTTTTCCATTTTTTCAAAAAACTGCAAAAATCATTATACTTGCCGAAAATAGGACTGTCAATTCATATTATGGGAATATTGGGAATAGTTATGCATTACTTTTATGGGCAAATTGATTTATTACCGCATATTTTGACGTCAGTTTACAAAAATTCTACAACATTTTACTTATAAATTCCACCCTTTATTTCCCTGTAATCACAAAATTATAGTTAAACATCCTATTTTTTCATATTTTTCATAGGATAATAGCTCCTAAATAAGGACTTATGATAAAATAAAGAGTCTTTTATCATCGTTCATATGGATAATAAATTGGCAATCTTTCCCTTACTTTTCATATTGAAACATATTTTTTACGTTTATGTCACGCTTATGTTACGTTTTTGTAAAAAATGAGTCAAAAGTTTATAGGTTCATTGCCTCTTGTTTGACATTGACAAACAAATAAATAATTTTTCATTAAAAAAAGTCCGCGTAAATTGTACGCGGACTGTGTTTATTTTATGATTTTATTCTATTGTCTCTTCTTTTGCTTCCGTCTCTTCCTCTCCTTGCTGCTCTTCCATCTGCTGACGTTCGATTTCTTTCACTTTTTCTTCCATATATGTTTCTAAGTTTCCATCAACTTCATTGTAGTCCTCGTAACGGACATAAGAGATTTCATTAAACTCTCGTAATTCTCCAGCCAGTTCGATCGTAAAGGTAAAACGGCTGTCATATCCAAGCAAAAGGTCTGTATCTTTATCGATATAAGCGACCATATCGATCCGGTCAAGCTGGATGGAATCCAGGGCTTTTTGACTAAGTCCGCCGGCAGACTCCGTAATGCCTAGGCTGTTTAATTTCTTTTCTACTAATGTATGATGCCGTTCGTCTGTTCCTTTAAAAGATACTTCATAATAATCGTCTTCTTCTTTCATAAGAAATTCTTCTTCAAAATCAAGAAAGAAGTTCATATCTTCTGCGGGGCGCATCAGAGAATCGAGCTCACTCACTTCTGTGTCATACTCTTCCCATTCTTCCTTTTCTCTAATTTCTATTTCATCTCCATTTACCCGCAAATCAAGTTCGACAGGTTCTTCTAAGTCGATAAGGTTCATGTTTGTTTTTATGTAAGCTTCAAGTGGATCACTGTATTGCACCACTCCCCGTGTGAAGTTGCTTACTCCTTCTTGTTCTGCGTTCAACGAATTGGAATGAGTAAAATACACACTGTCGAGCTCTTCCATGGCCTCTATCGATTGTTTATATACTTCCTCTGGAAGCTGTTGTTCTCCGCAGGCACTTAGCAGCAACAAGCCAGTACTCACGACAACAGCGGCAGTTTTTTTTCCTATCATAATAATAGTCTCCTACTTCTCTTGTTGATTTTTGCATTACAGTGTTATTTTACAGTCCTCTTCGTTAAAAGGCAAAGATCGTTTATAACAGAAAGAATGGTAAGACTTTGGTACTCGGCTTTTTATAAAGTTACCATATTCCCTGTGGAAATCCTGTGACAAATTTCCCTTTGTTACAAAAGTGTTACAACGGTTAATCATTATTTATATCCTCATCATAACAGGGATTTTAGGCGTAATATAACCATTCTCTATTCCTTTCGAAAATGGAAATATCCTATGAAATTGGTGAGATTTGTATCATTTTGTCTTTATCTTGTTACACAAATGTAAAATCAGAGCGCCTTCTTACATGCTAGACTATGAACTGTGCTTAAAAGAGAGAAACAGACAAAATCCGACACTATCAATCTATTAATAAATCTACGTAACGAAATATACATCACAGTAGCGAGATTTCGACCTTTAAAAATTTCATCGAGAGGGGTGGCCTTTGTGGTCAAGAAAAGTTTTATGGCAGTAATGAGTCTTGTATTACTGCTGTCTGTATTTACGCTTCAGCCCGGGGCAGCGGATGCGGGGTCAAAAGCAGACAAAATTGAAGAAGAAGGCAGAAAGCTTTTAGGAACACCTTATAGTTATGGAGGAACAACTCCGAGCGGATTTGATTGTTCCGGTTTTACTAGTTATGTATTTGACAAAGTTGGAGAAGATTTACCTAGAACGGCATCGCAGCAGTACAACGTAGGGAAATCGGTAAAAAAATCAGACCTTCAAAAAGGAGATTTGGTTTTCTTCTCTGCAAATGGCTCATCTATCACCCATAACGGTATTTACATAGGAAACGGAGATTTTATTCATTCCTCTTCTTCTAAGGGGATCAGCATATCAAAAGTGGATGATCCTTATTACTGGGGCAGCCGCTATAAAGGCGCAAAACGAGTATTAGATGAAGAAGATAAAGATGAAGGGGTAAAGTCAGAAACATTAGAACCTCTTCCAGACGGACAGTATCATGATGTAAAAGAAGGTTTCTGGGCATACAACAGCATCACTTCATTAAGTGAAGATGGCATCATCAATGGATACAGCGACAGCACATTTAAGCCATCCAAAAGCATTACAAGAGGACAAGCTGCTACGCTTCTAATGAAAGCTTTAGATCTTCCTCGTGATGGAAAAGACAGCGGATTTAATGATGTAAGTGAAAACCATGAACATGCTACGGCCATTAAAGCAGTAAACGAAGCAGGTTTAATCACAGGAAATGACCGCGGTGAATATATGCCGGAAGATCCAATGACGCGCCAGCAAATGGCTGTTGTGTTCTATCGCGCATTTGAGCTTGAAGGAACGGATTATGACGGTGACTTTGTCGATGTAAGCGATGATCACCGTTACAATAAACACATCCACGCTCTTGCCGGCAGTGGTATTGCAACAGGTAATGAAGACGGAGAGTTCGAACCAGGCCGGGAAACAACACGTGCCCACTTCTCTGTTTTCTTGGAAAATGCATTAGAACAATAACATAACCGAATCAGTTAGGACTCGCCATCACGGCGGGTCTTTTTTATCGAAAGAAGCAGTGCTTACATGGTGGGGGCAGCCATGCATGAAAGTAAGGGGCTGGCACTCTTCTTTCTATCATATATGTTATCCAATGCACTTCCCGTAAAAGAGAAGCAGGCACTCTATAAGAGGGGGCCGCAGGCAAGTTTATCTGTATGGTAAAGGTATTACCTTCATTGGAAGATTTTAAACCTAATTTCTAAAAAAATTTACTTTTTTAAAAGTTTTTAGGAGAAAGGTACTGAGCGCCTGTTTGAAACTTTTTTATTCAAATAATCGGTAAAGACTACTACAATCTACCAATCTTTGAAATGTTGTTGTACCATTATTCATAGACAGACTTCAAAGATGAAAGCGGGGAATTGCAATGTTTCGCAGAATGCTAAGTGTTTGTGCAGCTTCTGCTCTTCTTTTTTCCTACCCTGACCCTGGGCTGGCAGAGACTTCCGGTTCAGATCAGGATGATACATATTTAGTAGGATTTGATGGAGCATTAGACTTAAATGTGGTGGAAGCAGCCGGTGGAGAGACCGGGAACGTTTGGGAGAGAATCCATGCAGCTGAGGTCAAAATGACGAAACAAGAAGCGGCCTGGCTGTCTTCTCAAGACGATATTGCTTATGTAGAAATGGATGAAGAAGTAAACACAGCTAGTGATCACGAATTGAAAAACTGGGGCTTAGAACATGTAAATGCTCCCCTCGCTTGGGACAATAGGGTGACCGGAAAAAACATAGATGTAGCTATTATTGATACCGGAATCAGTACCTCTCATCCTTCTCTTGATGTAGAGGATGGTTTTTCTACAGTAAGTTATACGGACTCATATAATGATGACAACGGCCACGGCTCTCATGTTGCAGGGATCATTGCAGCTAACCAGCCAAAAGCAGGACTTGTTGGAGTGGCACCGGATGCTAATCTATATGCCGTAAAAGTGCTTGGCGAAGACGGGAATGGATCTCTAACTCAAGTGCTTAACGGAATGGATTGGGCGATTGAACAAGACGTAGACATTATTAATATAAGTTTTGGCACCCTCACTGACTCCAACACAATGAAATCCATGCTGCAAGAAGCCTATGAAAATGACATCATTGTGGCAGCTGCTTCTGGTAATCGCGGAGAGTCATCATCATCAAGCAGCCGCGTAGAATATCCAGCACGTTACGATTCGGTTGTAGCCGTTGGTGCAATCGATGAAAACAATGAACGTGCTTCATTTTCCGCTTCTGGTGATGCTGTTGAGTTAGCTGCTCCCGGCCAGGAGATTGTGAGTACATATAAAGGCTCCTCTTATGGTCCATTAAGCGGAACATCGATGGCTACACCATTTGTCACCGGGGCATTTGCTTTATTAAAAGAAGCGTACCCAGACAAAGGAGCAGAAGAGCTTCGCAGTATGCTTCAAGACGAGGCCAAGGACCTAGGAGAACCAGGACGGGACTCCCGTTACGGATACGGCCTTTTACAAATTCCTGACTTAAGCGATGCTGCCGTAGAGGACAATGACGGCAGTTCGACTGAACCAGAAGATGAGCTAAGAGAAGAGCCAGAAGAAGAGAATATTGATGATAACCCTCTTGGAGAAAATCCTATCGAAACACCAGATAAAGACGAAAATAATAAGGAATTTTCGGCACCTTCTGGCGTACAATCCCGCGTGATTTATAATGACGATGGCTCAGCAGATGTATATGTGTTTTGGGATCGCACCCAAAACGAAGATATTTCTCATCATCAGATTTATAGAGACGGCGAATCTTATAAGCAGGTGAACAACGGAAAATTATTTAAAGATGAGAATGTAGATCCTGGTACATATACGTATGAAGTAACAGCTGTTGATGTAGACGGCAATGAATCAGTTAAAAGTGAGGCTGTGGAAGAAATCGTAGAACATAAAGACACAGAGCAGGACGAAGAAAAGGAAGAAAACACCGGCTTTTCTTGGCCGGAAAAAGTGGAAAACTCTCCTGCTTTTGAAGATGTAAGCGGGGACTACTGGGCCGCTGAGCCTATTCAGGAGTTATCTGCGCGAGGCATTATTACAGGCAGCGACGGCGTGTTCCATCCGGGAGAGTCTGTCAGACGCGGGCAGTCTCTTGCTATGATCGGACGGCTGTTGGACTGGAATGCGGACCCTGTTGACACCCATTTTGAGGATGTTGATGATGATTATTTTGCATCCGGCTTTATTGCTCATGCTACAGATGAAGGTTATATTTCCGGGTTTTCGGACGGTACCTTCCGTCCAAATGGTGACATTACCCGCGGACAAATGGCCGCTATTTTGGGCAGTGTATTTGAATTAAGAAGCAGCGAAAACGGAGCAGAACGCTTCTCGGACGTGAAGGAGAATACAACCGGACAGCGTGCCATTGGTTATTTAGCCGAAAATGGAATGGTGCGTGGTTATGACGATGGCACCTTCCTACCGGGAGAAAAGCTCTCCCGCGCGCAGTTTGCGAGCATTTTTTATAAATTAGGTGAGCATTTGCAGGAAAAATAAAGGAAAAAACCCGGAGCGAAGGGAGATGCCGTTCCGGGTTTTTCTATGTGTTTTTCCGAGCAGTTCCATTTACTAGTTATTTGGAGAAAATACTCCGTTCAGTTTATTTACAATACTATCGAAAGGAAGCGATTTACTTTCGTTACGAAGCAATTACTACCCATTATTTCACTTTACTATCGCAATCGGTCAAAATACTATCGAACACCACCTAATTCGCTTACTACTGCTGCACCATGAATTCAATTAAGCAAGCGTCAGCTCTCGCATAATTTTTCCCATTAAATGCTTTTCCTCCTGCACCTCTAAGCCGGCTGCTGAAATGTTCTCCATGGTCCGGCGGTTAATATTGGCTCCCCAGAGACGAACGATAAGCGGATTCAGGCCATCCATCAGCTTGCCTCCGAGCGGGTTCTCACTTCTCATATGTTCAAGCATATACACCCGGCCGCCGGGCTTCAGCACCCGCTTGATTTCTTTTAAGCCTTTCACCGGGTCTGGCACGGAACAAAATACACACGCGGTTACAACAGTATCAAAAGAGTCATCAGAAAACTGCAGCTCCTCGGCATCCATTTCTTTCAGTTCCACCGGTATTGCTGCTTTTTGCTTTTTCCGCTCCGCTTGTTTCAGCATCGCCGGGCTGAAATCAATTGCAGTCACTTTGTTAACTTTTTTCGTGTAATAAGGAAGGTTGGCGCCGGTGCCAACCCCGATTTCGAGCACTTCCCCTTCCGCTTTGGCCACCATGTTTTCGCGCCATGACGACCGGATCATCCTGTCCATCATGTCGAATACCGGCGCTATCCGCTCATACCGTTTTCTCGTCTTTTCCTGGGAAATAGACAAAAATATCACTCCTATTTATACATGTAACAACCGGGCATTGATAGCTACTATAATAGTGCTTAGCGACATTCGTACGGCACCTGCAGCCGGACTCATCACAATGCCGGCACCAAACACCTGCCGCAAAAGGAATGGCTATAAGGTTATAGCCTGCTGCCCACCACAGATTTTGGTGCATTTTGCGATGAGTGGCGCTCGACAATTCAATGACAAATACGACATCTTCAGGATCGCTTTCTACGAGTACCACATGGCGGATCAATTTATTCTTACACCCGACCCAGTTTACCACTTTTCTTATTGTCGCCTGTTAACATCATCGGCTTCATGCCCATTTCTTTTAAACGTTGACTGCTTCAAAGGATGTTTACCGTATCTGATCTGCTAAATCAATCATTGCCAGTACTTTACATCTTCCGCCATAAATATTACGGTTTTTCCTTGCTCCGACATTTCTTGAAACGTATCCTCTGAAAACTCCCAGCTCTGTTCTCTCACATAATCGGGACTCATTAACAGCCCGATCGGAAAAGTTTTGAGCTTTGGATTCAGATTCCTAAGCTTAGAACGAATAGTATATACTCGTCTCTAGGAAAGCGCCAATTCACTCACAGCCATTCCTGTATCATAGGAGAAAGCGCCATAATCGGGATGGTAAGTGTATAAAAGAAATGAAAAACCTAAAATATCGTGGTGATCATGCTCTGAAGAATAATGATCATGTTAATTATCATGTTGGTAATGATCATGGTTGTTATGTTTATTGTTATGTTTATTTTTGTGATGAGTCTCTTTCATATAGACACCCCCTTCTTGCTTAAAAAGCCCGGAAAGCTGTGCTTACCGGGCTGTACGTTTTAGGATGCCATTTCTCGGCATACTTTTGCACATTTATAACAAACTTCGGCACAGCGCTGGCAATGGTCATGCTCATGCTTCGCGCACTCATCACCGCAAGCCTGGCAGATCTCTGCGCACAATCCGCAAATTTTCCCAGCAAACGGACTGTTGCTTTGCATCGCTTTCGCTGCAAATGCACATATATCTGCGCATTCTCGGTCCAGCCGGATGCAATCTGCCATCATCTTCATATTATCTTCCTGCAAGCAAGCATCATAACACCTGTTACACTCTTCCATACACTCTAGACATGCTTGAATACATTCTTCATAGGTCATACAGCTCGTCCTCCTTCTTATGGCAAGTAATGTGGCCATTTTATGCCGACATTACAGCTTTACCCATAATTTATAAAGAAAATGTGAAGAAACGACATTTTCTTTTCTTTTTTATAAAATAGAAACCACTCCAAGTAACACCGCGGTTTCCTGGAATCGTTATTTGTGATCTTTATTTATCGCTTCATTTCGAAGGGTTTGTTTTATTTTATCATGCAGCTGTTTGGATTTTTCTCTATCCTTTTTGGTACGCAAAAAGCTTAATTGATCGCGCTCTAGTACTTTGAGTAAATGTTTTTTCTCCTCTTCGGTCAGCAGCATTATTTCTCTCCCCTGACTTCTTGTTTGTTTTCTGCAATTGTATCACAGGCTTTTCGTTTTATCTTATTCCTTGCTCGCTTCAGAAACCCTGGAAATTGACAACATTCTTATTGATGCAAAGACAAAGAACGTTTTCGGGGATGAGGAAAAGAAGAAATGCAAACTCTGGTCAGCAGTAATTCCTGCTTTTCAGAGTTTTTTTGACTCCGTTATATATATCCTTGCTTTTGGAGACGATCAATGGATTTTAACCAATCCTGCGGGTGAATATAGCCTTTAATCAGCACTTTCCCTGGAATATGAGACTGCATCATTACGATCAGGTCCATAATCAACGGAGTCGATAACTTGCCGTACTCATTGGTTACACCGAGTAAAATAAGCGGTGATGTTTTATTAATATAAGAACAAAGGTCCGAATATAAAAGTACAGCATCTGTTGTAAACGAACGCTTGATATGAATGTGAATGTGTCCCGTGCAAATTTTCCGATCAATAATAGCTTTTTCAGGATAAGAAGCAATTTGGTCTTCATGTAAATGTTCGATATACTCTTTCATTACCTGGTATATATTATTCCAATGAGCTTGTGTAATTTTATTGGGAAGCAAATGCAATTCAAGTGCTTCTAATTCCAATGGATCGGTATGCATGAAATCCCTCCTGCTGCAACAAAATATTGCTTCATCCTCTTTGACACTTCATGTAAGGGCATACATGAACTACAATATCCCCCTGTCATTCCACAAATAAAACCTAACCCCGTGAACAAGAGTTAGGCTTCTTATTAAAAGTAACGCTTTACTCCTAAATATCTTTCACCCCAGTAGTGTGTGTTCATGTTGCTAACCGTAACCCCGGTGGAACTTCCAGCATGAATAAACTGATCGTTTCCAATATAAATGCCAGCATGAGAAGGCCCTTCTTGATATGTTTCAAAAAATACGATGTCCCCTACACGTGGAGTATTTACAGTAGTACCGGCATCATAAATATCAGCAACTGTTCTCGGCAGTTCTACTCCGTTTTCTTTAAAAACATATTGTAAAAACCCGCTGCAATCAAAGCCAGAGGTGGAAGTACCGCCCCATACGTACGGGGTTCCGACATGCTCTGCAGCATCAGCGATGAGATTCGTGGCGCTCACTTTTCCGCTTGAAGGAGACTCTGTTGGTTTCTTTTCTTTAGAAGGTTCTTCTCCATTTAGCAGCTGCTTTAACTTACTGGCGGTCTCAGGACCAACCATTCCATCACTCGTTAACCCGTGTTCTTTTTGAAAGCTCTTCACTGCTTTTTCTGTAACTTCTCCAAATACACCGGTTGCTTCCATTTTCATAAAACCAAGCTGTTGCAGCTGCGTTTGCAGTGTTTCTACTTCCTCTCCTCGTGATTCATAGCGAAGTACGGAAGAAACCTGGTTGTTTTGGGAGTTCGCTTTTTCGGTATCCGTCTGGCTTTTTAAAGATGGAGCTTGTTTTGGATTGTTTTGCAATGTATTCAGCGTTTTCGGACCAGCCAGGCCATCTGCTTGAAGGCCGTTATTCTTTTGGAATTTGCGCACAGCTTCTTCCGTTATTGGCCCAAAAATGCCAGTAATATCATTATTATAATAGCCTAAATCTTTTAATTGGCTCTGCAATAGGGAGACGTCACTATTTTTATCACCGCTTGCAAGCACTTTAAATGTATCAGAATAGGTTTGTTTATTATCGGCTGCTTGAGAAGTGGCACTTTTTGAACCAGATGCCGGCTCATTCACCGTCCTGGCACTCTTTAAAGCAGCAAAGGTTTGCGGACCAGCAATCCCATCAACGGTAATATTTTCTTCTCTTTGAAATCTTTTTACTGATTCTGATAATTGCCGTCCATAATAACCATTTTTTTCTCCATTGTAATAGCCTAAAGCGTTCAGCTGCTTTTGCAGCTCTTTTACTTCTCCGCTTTGGACGCCAATTCGCAATATAGTGGAGCTTCCAAGCATCACTTTTTTTTCGTTATTCGGCTTAGACTCTGCAGTTGCAGAAGCTGTTTTTCTGGATGGTTGAGAACGTTCGGTTAACAGCACTCCAAAAGTTTCGGGACCGGCAACTCCATCAACAGTCAAATTATGTTTTTTCTGAAATTCCTGGACTGCTTCTTTAGTACGGTCTCCATAATAGCCCGTTGAGGTATGATATGTAAAATAACCTTTATCTTTCAACAGATCTTGAAGCTTTTTCACCTCGTCATTGTTTGCGCCTGGATACAATGTATCATCGCCAAACGCTGCATCGGCTGCAAGCGGTGCAGCTAAAATTGCACCTGTGACTGTGGTGGAAGTTACTACTACTTTTTTCATTGTAGTGGTAGTCTCGAACAAGCTCATCCCTCCCCGTTTTGATAGAGGCTCCTTTGGGGTAAGAGCCCATATTTTTTATTTCCTTGTTTACTAGATTCATCATTAAAAAAACTTATACACGGTGAAGAATCTAGATGCTTCTCTGCCTCTCATTCAGGTCTATTAGCGCAGAACATTTCTTTACATCTATCATTATATAGCTTTATCGCAAATTTAGCCATATTTTTTCACTATATTGAATGAATTTTCTGCACTTTTTTATGAAAACTGGAGGAGAAGTGTTTTTTAAGTAGATTGCGCGCAGCTCTTCGGGATGTATGCATTGTTTATTTAGGTTTTTGCACTGCTTTGGCAGATTTATGTCCTGCTTTTTTAGGTTTATGCACCACTGTTTGGAGCTGGGGGGTGACGATTTTCGCCTGGATCTGCTGTGATTTTATGGGGATTTGCTTTACTTTTTCGGAGTTATGAACCGCTTTAGCGTCAAGTTTTATCAACGAAAGAGGCAAGTGGTCATGCTGGTTGTTCAATATGGTGAATTTCCCGTTTTAAAAAGGTAATATTGTTATGCATTAATTTGTGAGATTTATGCACGAATTTTACCAATTTATGAACAACAATGAGATGAAACCGAGTGGAGAGAACAAGAATATCGATTTGAAAAAAGTAGTTTTTGTGAGGAAGACGGAGGTCGTTGAAAATGAGACATTCATTTTCGGGGAGAAAACTCAAATAATAATCGAGCGATTTTTCACCGCGATATCCTGCTGCACTTTTGCATGTTCCTCCTCTATTTCTTCTCTTTTTTGATGGTTTGGAGGAAGCCTTCACAAAAGTGCCTAGTCCGGCCTCAGCCGCATGCGAAGTATACCACGAACCCATCACTTCTCTCGATACGGACGGTGGGGCCCCAAACCCCGTCCACCGTATCGGGGAAGTCTGAATGGAATCGTGCGGTAGCCGTAACCGTTGCATTCGCCATTTATTTCTTCCAACAGAAACTCTTTTATCTATTCATCCGATACCTTTTTTCGTTCTCTTGGAGGAGTAGCCTGATGTAATTTATCCGGCTAGTACCCCATTTCCTTGATAAATAAATATCTAGACCGATTCCACTCTCGATAAGTCTGGAGTTTTCCCTTGTAAAAGATTTAATTTTTCTAAAGAGTAAGCGACGTTCAAAACATTTTCCTCCTTAAAAGCAGGACCCATAATCTGCAACCCAACAGGCAATCCATCTTGTACCCCACATGGAATACTTAACGCCGGAAGTCCTATCAAGTTCCCTGGGCCGGTAAATCGGATCACTTCGTCAAGGAAATTCAATTTTTGACCATTTATATCAACAGTATTATTTCCAATATTCGGTGGAAGGAATGGTAATGTTGGTGTGATCAATACATCGATATTGTCAAAGATCCTGGCGAAATCATTACTTAATTGACGGCGGATTTGCTGGGCTTTTAAATAATCCACAGATGAAACAAGTTCTCCAAATTCAAGCAAGAAGCGAACATCATCTCCAAAGTTCTCAGGTTGTTTAACTAAGTTATCATGATGAATAGCGCTTGCTTCAGACGTAATAGTAACCAGTTCTCCGAATTCAGAAAATTGAAGAGCAGGTATCTTAATAACTTCAATTTTTGCACCTAATTTTTCAAGTTCAAGGATGGCCTTTCGGACAGAGTCTTCAACTCTTTTGTCGACATTATTAAAAAAGTATTCTTCGTTTATACCAATAACAGTGTTGGTTAGATCTTCTCCCAGTAAGTTTGTAAAGCTCTTGGTTGGGGTATCTACAGAAGTTGGATCTTTAGGGTCGTAACCAGAAAGGGTTTCAAGAAGTAAAGCAGCGTCGTATACCGTTTTTGTCATCGGTCCGATATGGTCTAATGACCAGGATAAAGGGAAACATCCGTATTTACTAATTCTTCCATGTGTTGGTTTTAAGCCAACAATGCCGCAACATGAAGCAGGAATACGTACAGAACCACCAGTATCCGTTCCCAATGAAGCTATGGTCATATTACTGGCAACAGCTGCACCCGAACCTCCACTTGATCCGCCAGGAATTTTACTTATATCCCAAGGATTCCGACAGGCACCGAAATGCGGATTAGTTGTTGTCGCTCCCCAGGCATATTCGTGCATGTTAAGTTTACCAGAAAAGATAACACCTTCATTTTTTAGTTTAGATATCACCGTGGCGTCAAAGTTAGGTACAAAATTCTGGTGGATTTTGGAACCTATTGTTACTTTTTCGTCTTTAAAGTATAAAATATCCTTCAAAGCCATGGGAATGCCGTGAAGAGAACCACGATAGTTTCCGTTCATAATCTCATTCTCTGCCTGTTGAGCAGTTTATATGCTTTTTCTTTTTCTATTTCGATATAAGCATTGATTTGTTCATCATAAGCTTCTACTTGATTCATAACAGCATTGGTTAATTCAACAGGTGAAAGTTTTTTATCACGTAATAAAGGATACAATTCCTGAATCGATTTTGTTGCCAGGTCTTGATTCATATCTGGTCACCTCCGGGTACATGTGTTAAGCCAATGTCATAGTCTGCACACATGGCCTTGTCCAAATTCTTTTTTAATTGTTCGAAAGCTTCCCACTGGGCTAGTAATGGTTGTACATGATTTTTCGGGACCATGATTCCTTTGTCTTCCAAAGTTCTAAGAATATGTTCTTCCATTTTTCTTCCTCCCTTAATCGAATCATTAATAAAATCTATTGCTCTTTGTAGACAATCACCTCTTTAAGCTTTTTGATAAGGGACAACGAAAATCTTTTGTTGTCCCATTTTCAGTATTTTTTGATTAATAAAAAACTCCGTCTCGTGAACCGTTGAGAAATTCTTTGGTAAGGACTTCGACCTCTTGCTTGTCCACCATCCCTGTTTCAACTACAAGACGCTCCAAGGCCGCCAGCCAGTGCTCATAATAATTCCAATCAGAGTTACCTTTTTGCTTTTCCCATGCATCGATCTCCTGAATCAGAAGATTTCGGAAATCATCCCATGAGGTATAAAGTTCTTTCTCGTACAAAGCCAGAGCCATACCAAAGGAACGACTTTCCCACGGCTCTTGAAACTCTAGTTCTCCATTTTTTCGAGGTAAGGCGGTTTTATCGGGCATATACGCAATCATTGAATCAACAGTATCGTTTCCACAATTTTTCATTAGTACCCTACCCTCCTTTACACATTAGCCATTGGTACTTCTACTTTAGCAACACCAATCATGGAATCCCGAGTGACGATTTCTGCAAGTTCCTCTTCAGTCATATTCTCAGTACCTGAGGGTCTTTGAGGCAGTACTATATATCGAATTTCAGCGCTGCTGTCCCATACCCGGATCTCTGTGGAATCTGACAGTTCTAAACCGAATTCCTTGAGTACCTTTCTTGGCTCCTTGACAATACGGGAGCGGTAAGCTGGTTCTTTATACCAAGCAGGAGGTAAGCCAAGCAATGGCCAAGGATAGCACGAGCAAAGGGTGCAACAGACGACATTTTGTACCGTTTCTGTATTTTCGACAACTTTGATATGTTCACCCTGCAAACCAAAATATCCAAGCTCCCTTAATACAGTTTCTGAATCTTCCAGCAGTCTTTTTTTGAAATCAGGATCTTTCCAAGCCTTAGCAATAACCTTGGCCCCATGCATAGGTCCAATATTCGTCTCGTAACGTTGAACAACACTACTAATAGCATCAGACGATACAATTCCTTTTTCAATTAAGAGTGATTCAATAGCTTTTGCTTTTGCTGACCATTGTGATTCTGGATGGTGATGATGGTCATGTGAATGATGATGCTGTTTATTTGTAGTCAAAACAATTCCTCCTTTAGAAAATGCTTAGTTTGATGATGCAGGTTCCAAATAACTTTCCCATAGATCAAGATAGACTGGGTTACTCTGCTTTACTCCCCATAATTCTTGGCCCTCAAAACGGATGGAATAAAGATATTCAGGATTTTCTCCTTTCCCATGAGCATGATCATCAGGAAATACATGTGCACCGTATACCGCATGTACCACCCCATATTTACCGCGAGCATAACGAGGCAGCCGTGTATGGCCGCTTGGGTGAACGTTGTTTGTCTTCACTTTGGCTCCCACCTCAAACTTGGCAAGCGTTGAAAGTTGACGGTGTGTAGAAGCACCTATATCTATCACTTTTTGCAGATGAGCCACTAATTCCGGATTGTCCCGGTTTGGTATTTTGGTTTCAGGTTCTTTCAGGAAAGTTTGAGTGCGTTTTTCAATTTCTGCGGGGTCCAATACTCCCTTTTCAACTAAATTCCGCTCGATCGTTGCAATCCAGTGGCCATAATATCCTGAAGTCAGATAATCTACTGGATTCATTAGCTCAATTCCATGTCTGAATTCATCAAGGTTCATTAAACCTTGACCAACTGTTCCAGCCATAAGTCCAAAGGCAACCCTTTCCCAATCCTCGTAGAAGCAAGGCTCGTTTTCTATACGTACAATTTCTCCTAACCCATCCATACCTCCAACATCATGGATACCGTTCATTTGTCTACCTCCCTATGTAATTTTGTTACGACTTTATATTGCAAGAATTGTTCCAATTATAAAAAATTTTGAAAAGACAGAAAAATAAGTATACCGGGGTATTAGCTTTTTCGTATCTAGACCATTGAATTAAAAAATGTATTTTTGACCGGTCTCTGTTCGGACAGGTGTACAGTTCGACGATTTTATTCAATATTATATTTTTTGAGTTTTCGATATAAAGCACTTCGAGATATTCCTATCTCTTTTGCAGCTTTCGAACGATTGCCGTTGGTTTTATGAAGAATATAAGAGAGGTATTCCCGTTCACTTGTTTTATCTGTTGATTGATCTACTTCTAAAAACTCACGAGCATGAAAGGAATCGAAATGTTCCCCATCATGTAGGTATACAATTCGCTCTATTACGTTTCTTAGTTCTCTTAAGTTACCTGGCCATGTATGTTCTTTGAATATACTCATTGCACTTGAAGTAAAAGAGATTGGCTTTCGTTGCACTTTCTCACAGGCTTCAGATAACATCGCATTCATTATCACTTCTAAGTCTTCGATTCGTTCTCTTAAAGAAGGTATTTTTATAGTTAAGACGTTTAATCGATAATAAAGATCTTCGCGAAACTTTTCTGTTTCAACTAGTTCTTTCATATTTTTATTTGTCGCAGCTAAAAAATGAACATCAACTGGAATTGGTGTAGTACCCCCAACTCTTACCACTTGCTTTTCTTCTAAAACTCTAAGAAGAGTAGCCTGTAAATCAAGTGGTAAATCTGCTATTTCGTCTAAGAATACAGTTCCTTTGTTCGATGCTTCAATTTTCCCTTTATTTCCTTTATGTTTAGCACCTGTAAAGGCTCCCCCTTCATAACCAAACAACTCTGTAGTAATTAATTCTCGAGGCAATGCTGCACAATTAATCGCAGTGTAAGGATGATCCCTTCTTTCGCTTTGCTTGTGAATAAAGCGGGCCATAAAGTCTTTTCCAACTCCACTTTCTCCCTGAATAAGGATACTTGCATCACTTCTTGAAACCTTCATAGCTGTTTGTAAGGTCTTCTGAAAAGCTGTATTTTTAGTGTTTAAGGTAAATAAGTCTTGTGTGCTATTAGCCTTTGATAAGATTTCCTTCGTGTGGGGATGTATAAGTGTTAATGTGGCTAACTGTTTACCTTGGCTTATTATTTCTTCTGTTTGGATGGAAAAATTATTTTCATTTACTTCTAATTCGGTAGATGGAAAATCTTTATCAAGGCCGCTCACTATGTTTTTTTCATTTAATCCTAGCTGTTCATTGTTTTCGCCAAACAACTTTAAAAAGTCATCAGCAGATTTATTTTTGTATAATTCTATCCCTTGATTATCTGATGCTAGAATGCCTAATTTAGGAACATATTTAGTTAATACGTGTGATAACACTTTCTCTTTCATTTTTGATTTATTTAATTGGTACCTTTCACTAATGGTTCGAGCACCAGAAACAGCCAGTGTATATAATTCTCGTAAATCATTCTTGGGTCCCAGACGACACACGTCAAATGCTCCAAGGAATGTTCCATCCACAAAAATGGGACATGCAGAACAATCCCATGATCGAAAACCTAAACAGTAATGCTCCTTCCCTGAAGTAGCTATAGCTGTTCTAGTTCTAAGTACAATGGACAGACCTGTTGTACCAACGTCTTCTTCCAGCCAACGGGCACCTACTGTTATTCCACTATGTTCCGCTGCTCTTCTAGATGGTTTATCAGTCAACATTTCAACTATGTATCCTTCAGCATCCACAATTAAAAAAAGGTATCCCTCCCCATTTAAAACTTTATTAAAGTCTTTCATCACTTGTAACGCAGCGTTAATGAGATCTTGATTTCGCTGTCGTCTTCTATCAAAATCGTCTTGTGAAATATGTGAAAAAACTTCCTCCCTCTCATGTGAAATGCCCAGCTGTTTACATCTGTTCCACGATTCCAGGATTTCTCTTCGCAAGTTGATGTTCGTCCTACCTTCAAGAACAAACTTACTCCATATCTCCTCTTCCATCATACTTGTCCTCCCTCAAAATCTGATTTTATCCTAGCTCCGGATTTGATTTTTTATATCCTTAATTCTACCAGGTAACCAAAAACACCTTCTTAATAAAAGCGCCAATTGTAGAATGATAGATCACCTGTAAGGAAGGCAATTATATTTTATCAATTTACGTCTTTAGTTTTGATACTAAGCCATTATCTTTCGTTTAATCTCCAAGACGCCCTCCACATTTTTGGGAAGGTGTGATTTCTCGGAGCACTGCTTTTTCCGCGCAGAACAAAAGCGCAAGCGCCCTGATCAGCCTCGACAGGTAAATGTTCTCCAGTCATGAAAGGCGCTCTTACTTCCACAGGATGTGGTGACTTCTGCGTTGCGAATACGATGTTCGCGATTCTAGCAAAAGTTCCTTAAACCTTCTTGGGCCTCCGAAAGGCTGGGCGCTGAAGCTAGACGCGGATCAAACAATATGAAGATAGTTATCCACAACTTGTAAAAACATAATTGCCTAAACAACAAAAAAAACACCCTGGCAGCGGGTGCTTTTTTCATTACTCTTCTTCGGTGCCTTCTTCTACGTCTGCTTCTCCTTCTGCGGGTTGTTCTGTTTCGTTATTTTCAACCGAATAACCTTCTGATTCGATTTCTAATTCTTCTATAACTTCTGTCCCTGCGTCTTCCGCTGGGTTGTCACTGTTTCCGCAAGCAGTGAGAATTCCGCCGGCCATTAGTGCTGTTGCTGAAATGAAAAGCATTTTTTTATTCATGGTGTCTACCCCCGTTACAGGCTCGAATTTAAGGGCTGAGGTATCAGCTACGCCTTATCCTAACAAAAGGGGCTTTCTTCAGTCTATATTAAGTATCTATTTTTGAAGCTGTTTCACTAGTTTCACACAAGTATGCGAAAGTCCTTATTTTTTTCAGCATGTTATAACATTCTTTTCGAACGAGTTGTTTTATGTGAGACTATATACTTCGTATCTTTTCCATACATTTCTTCCATAGTATATCGTCTCATAAGCAGGGTTCACTAGAATAATGCGTTTTGTTCTATTGCTGGAGGCCGCTTCCCTGGTGTTACGCCCTCTTCTCCCTCTTAGCAGCTAACTCTATAAAGCATTCATTTCATTGAACCTGCTAGTTTTTAATGACTTTGTAAGATTATGGTATGGACTTTGCTGCGTCGAGCTATGATTGCCTATATTTTAGACTATTTTCTTGCACATACCTATGCTTCAGTATTTATCCTTATGTTGAAACCTTAGAAAAGTCGTTTTCTCAGAGAGGCCGCGCTGCAATTCTTTGATATATGAACAAAATTCGAGCATTTATGAACAACTTTTTACCTTTTATGCCCGAACTTCTAAAGGATACCAACCAAACTCATTTTCCTTGTTGGAAGATTGCACTCCTTTTTCGAATTTGTGCACCATTTTCTCCCTTTTATGAACTGTTTTCTATCAAATATGAACCATTTTCAACATGCACCGAGGCGCTGGATCAAAATACTCTGCTTTTGCACAATTTTCACCGGCATATGCACATCTTTTAAGAATATACCACCCAAAATCCAGCCTAAATGCTGCTCCTCTGCAACATCTGACGGCGGGGTCTGGCCCCTCCATATTTTAATGTGCCGCCTTTCCAGTGATTTGCACAACTTTCTCCTCTATCTGCATAACTTCCTACCTTTATGCACACCTTTTCACCTTTTATGAACGAATTCTCCAAGCTTTTGCCCCACTCATTAAAAAAGCGGGACGGCTTCCTGCTTCCGTCCCCGCTGTCGGTCTTATTCGGTTAAATATCTTCTCGCGCTGTGATAACTATCCGCATAATCAGATTCGTCAACTTTCACCATTTCTACGGTGCTTCTGGAATTCGGTGAATGGATCATTTCTCCATCACCGATATACATGCCGACGTGATGAACAGCACCTTCTCCTCCATTATATGCGAAGAATAAAAGGTCGCCGACTTCTAAATTATCTCTTTCGACATGTTCCCCATGTTCTGCTTGTACACTGGAGTCTCTTGGTATGGTGATGCCGTGTGCTTTATAAATCGTATGGGTAAAACCGGAGCAGTCAAATCCAAAGCCTGTTACACCGGCCCATAAATATGGAAGATCATTAAACATTTCTCCTGTTTCCACTAAATCTTGTGGAGACGGATCGGGAATATCGTCTACCGATCCATAGATATCAAGATCTTCCTTATCTGCCCATTTATATCCATCAGAAGGGGTAGCGAGCAGCACCCGTTTTGATTGTTCTACAATTACCGGCAGCCTTGTATTAAAACTCACTTCTATATGTTCTTTCTGAAGTGCTCTGTCATGATAAAGGTGAGCTGTTGGTGATGTAATAGTGGCAAAATCTTTTGACTGCATGTGTTCAAACCAGCGGCTTTCCACAATTTGCTCTTTTGGCACCCAGCCCGGATACCCAGAGTCATGGCGTGGAGTTGGCTGCCCCTCTACCGCTACTTTCACCCAGTCTCCCTCTTCTTCAAGGACGTCCACTTTCATTCCATATAATGCTTGCGTTTCAAGGCTGCCGACGAGATCGAGTTTATCATCAACTGTCATTGATTCCGTCCACTCCCACGGCTTCACCGGGTTCGATAATGCAGGTTCATCGATGTCTCTTGTGTCGTCCGGACTTACCCACACTGTCATAACAGAAACATCTACATAGGCTTCTTTCGTTTCTTCTGAATCTTTTTCTGCCGGGGCTGCTGCTGAAAGCATAGGGAGATTTAATAAAATCGCTGCCGCTAATGAAAAAATAAGTTTTTGCCATAATTTATTCATTTTTTTCCCCTTCCTAAAAGGCGCGCACATTTATAATTTCTGAAAATTATGATAAAGTATTTTCAGGAAAACTTCAACTTATTTTCTAAAAAAATTAGTATAGTACTATTTACTTATTTTAGTATATTCTTCTATAAAATGTTGAAACTTTTACTATTTTTGGCTCGTAATGAATAATGAATCTGCTAGTTTTATAGTAAAACCATGATTATCCATTGTATACTAGAAACTGGCAAGAAAATTTCAGCAATTCTTTTAGGAGGGTATCAAATGAAAAAGTTTGCCGGTATGGCACTTTCTGCTTCCTTGATCGCTTCACTGGCTTTTACAGGGACAGCCGGAGCTCAGAGTTCATTTAAAGATGTAAAAGAGGATTTCTGGGCAAAAGATGCGATTGACCTTTTAGCAGCAGAAGAAATTGTGAACGGATACTCCGATGGAACTTTCCGTCCGAATGCTCCTGTAAAACGCTCTCAGGCCGCAATTATGATTGCAGAAGCTTTGGATTTAGAGAGCCAGGAAGATCCAGGTTTTAAAGATATTAACTCAAATGATTCTACATATGAGGCTGTAGCAGCCGTTGCTGATGCTGGAATCATTGAAGGGCAAGACGATAAGTTTATGCCAAATAAACCATTAACCCGCGGGCAAATGGCTAAAGTTTTAACGATAGCATATGATTTATCCGGCGAAGCAGAGGAAGATTTTACAGATGTGGCTGACGACCACTGGGCCTACGAATATATATCAGCTCTCTCTGCAAATGAGATTACTACTGGATATGAAGAAGATCAAACCTTCCGTCCTAATCAGCCTACGACCCGGGCTCAATTTTCTACATTCATGAAAAACAGCATTGAGCTTCCATCCGAGGACACACCAGAGGTAGAGCGGGACGAAGAAATTGTTCAGCTTCTGCAAGATACGATGGATGCCCAGCTCGCCCTTGAAACGTATACTTTTGACGGAGATATGGGAGTTACCATGGAATTTCCAATTCCTGAAGAGATTTCTGAAGAAGAGCAGCAAATGATGGAAGAATCCAGTGAGATGACAATGAATTTTCGCGGTGCTTATCAGCAGGACCCACTCATTACAGAAACTGTAGTCGAGCAAGAAATTCCTGGTTTTGACGAAACTATGGTAATGCCTACTATTATGTCCGATGATAAAAGCTATGAATATGTAACTGACGCTGCCTTCATGGGCTATCCAGAAGAATGGCAGGACAAATATATTGAATACGATTTTGAAGAACTGCTTGGAGAAGAGGCCGGTTCTCTTTACAACGTTGAACAGCAGCAGGAAATGATGCAGGAAGTCTATGACGTGCTTCTTGATAACTTTGGCACAGAATACTTTGAACTTCATGAAAGCCATGACAACATCCCTGAGGATGTCGATTATGAGCAAATCTTGTCCTTTGAATTAACAAATGAAGACTTAGAAGAAATGACTTCTATTTTAGAAGAATCCGTATGGCCTGAACTAGAATCTATTTTGGCTAATCCACAAGCTGCTTCTGCTCTTGGTATTTCTGCACAGGATGCCCAAAAGCTTAATGAAGAAGCAGATGAGGATTTCGATGAGTTTCTTAATAACTTGAACCTAGAAAACTTTGAAATTTACCAAGCTATTAATGAAGACAACTATGTTGTCTATGATACTGGTGATATCGAAGTAAGCTACACAGATGAAGAAGGAAAAATTTCCTTTGGCATTGACTATGACCTGTCCATCAGTGACTTTAACGAAGACATTTCACTTGAATACGGTCTTCCTGAAAATGAAGATCAAATTATTACGTTCGAAGAAGTTATGGAATGGCAAGAAGAACAGTTTAAAGAAATCGAAGATTTTGAAGATGTAGAAGATATCGAGGAAGCAGAAGAAGTGCAAGAATAAAGACATTTTAAGAAAGGACGCCCGCTATTATAACAGGGCGTCCTTTCCTTCTTTATCATTTGGTCAATTTCTCTTCCCATTTCATAAAAACAAAATACAAACATATGGAGACGAGGCTGCCGACGGTCGGTGCAATAATACTTGCTGCTTTTAAGTGAGACGTTCCAAGAAATGAGCCAATTATCGTTACAATAATTAATAGAACAGCAGCGATAATGCTTGGTTTCATAGTGTATAGGCCTCCCTTTACTTTTCAGGATCCTGAAGAGCAAATACAAGTTCTGTTTCGGCTGCTAAAGTGTCTCCCACCTTTGCTACGCCTTTTCCCTTACCAATTTTTCCGCGGAATTTTAAAATCTCTACCTCGAGCTTCAGCTGACTTCCTGGTTTCACTTGTGATTTAAAACGGCAGTTTTCAATGCCTGCAAAAAGAGCTAATTTCCCTTGATTTTCTTCTTGCTTTAGTAAAGCGACCGCTCCTGTTTGGGCAAGTGCTTCGATAATGAGCACACCCGGCATCACTGGATAGTCTGGAAAATGACCATTAAAATACTCTTCATTTGCCGATACATTTTTTAACGCAACCGCTCGTTTACCTTCTTCTAGTTCTATCACTTGATCGATAAGTAAAAATGGGTAACGATGGGGAATAATTTTTTTAATTTCTTCTATGGATAGCATGTGAACATCCTCCTCTATGTATGCCAAGGGAAACAATTGTATTATACCATTTCTATATTGTTGATACATTTGCAAAAAAGACTCCTCACTAACAAGCAGGAGTCCGTCCCTAACCGTATCTCTATTCCCCATTCATAAATTTAATCAAACTCTGCCACGTTTCCCAGTTTAATACTTGAATCGAATTCCCCTCTCCAATGAGAGCATAACCAACAAGTAATCCAGCAATCAAACTGATGAGAAAAAGCCCCATGACAATAAGAAGCCTGGCCCAAATTGGTACGAGCCTCACACGGGATCTGGTACGCAGCTTATTAAATCGAAACCTCTTTTTCTTTTCTTTTTCATTATTTGAAGAAGAAGTTTTAGTTTTTTTTTCATTATGTTTTTCTTGTGCAGCATGCGCTTTTGGCGCTTCTTCTTTATGAGTCATATGCTTAATCTCCGTTTTTTAAATTACAAAAGGAATTGATTGATTAACCTCGAACACTGTTAATTAATCCCATCATCTGATCTCCCTGAGAGATAGCACGGGCATTAAAAGAATAGTTGCGCTGAGCATTCATCATATCCGTCATGGATTTTGCCATGTCGACATTAGATTGTTCCAAAGAACCTTGAATGATTTGACTTTCTATACCCGCAACAAACTCTACCACATCTGCTTCTTCTAAATCAAGCTCATCTAAGTCTGGCAGACGGAAGTTATTCCCTCCGGCTGTTTCGAGGAGCTGTGGTTTTGTAATACGGGCCAGTTCCATTTCGCCAATTTCCACTGCTTCTCCATTTTCTAAAAAAGCTTGAAGTGTTCCATCTTCTTGCAGAGTAAAATCACGTGCTCCAGCCGGAACTTCCATGCGTTCCCCCTCGGCATTCAGTAAATAATCCCCCTGATTGTTCACAAGCGTCCATCCGCCGGGGTTATCCGGGTCTTCTGATAAATAGAAGGATCCATCTCTAGAATACTGAACCTCTGCTTCTCCGTTGGCCAGGGACTCAACTTGGAAGAAGAGATTTTCTTCTGTTAATGCAAAATCTAATTCACGTTCGGTTTCTTGAATAAATCCTTGTTCCAAACGAAGTGCTGTTTGAGCAATGGCTGCCCCTGTACCAACTCGGAGACCATCCGGGGTAAGCCTTCCAGCCAGGTTTTGTGGAACCGGCTGATTATTTACTTGTTGAAACAACAAATCGGAAAATGTCGATTCCCTTCTTTTATAACCAGTTCGATCGCTATTTGACAAATTATGAGAAATTCCGTCCAACTGATGCTGAAGCTGTCCCATCGTATTTGCAGACGATATCATGGATGAATACACTGATAACCTTCCTCCTTCCTTTCCTGCACTGCTAGAAACTATATCATTTTATTGGTAAAACCACGGATACGGCATTTTAGGCCTTGTTTTAAAAGGTGACAAACCAAGTTTTCCCATTAACCGAGACGTCCGATATCGTTTACAGCCCTTTCCATGCTCTGGTCATAGGCCTGAAGAATACGCTGGTTTGATTCGAACATTCGATAAGAATTCATCATTTCTGTCATTGTCTGACCGGGATCTACATTAGATCGCTCAATAAATCCTTGATTTATTTGATAGGTAATATCCTCATTTCCTAACGCACTTGGTAATTCTGCATCGTCCTCACCTTCTATTTCTAGGCGGAGCAATCCATTTCCTTCTTTGACGAGATCATTCGAATTTTCTGCATATCCAATGTCGATTTGTCCTGCTTGTTCTCCATCTTCCGTTATAACCGTTCCATTTTCTTCTACTGTAAAGTTTTCATTGTTCACTTCAAGAGGCTCTCCATCTTCTCCAAGTACGTAGTACCCTTGACTCGTCGTTAAAAAGCCCTGACCGTCGACTGTCCAGCTGCCGTTTCTAGTAAAGCGGACTTCTCCATTTTCATTCTGGACAGTGAAAAAGAGTGAACCTTGTTCTCCGTCTTCATTTTCGGGAAGAACTCCTTGCAGCAAGCCGACATCAGTACTATTCCCCGTTTCCATCATGTCTCCTTGAGAAAAATTCGGGGTGCGTTCCTGCATATATACACCGGTTGCCAATTCACCAAACGGGATAGAACTTCTTCCAAACGGATAATTAGTATTTTGGGCTTGTATGAGCATCTCTGGAAAAGTTCTTGTCGAACCTTTATCTTCCTTATAGCCGGGTGTGTTAATATTGGACATGTTATCATTAAGCATTTCGGTGCGGCGCTGCTGGGTAATCATACCGGAAGCGGCTCCATAGAAGCCTCTTAACATATATATTTCCTCCTATTCTAATACGCGGCAGAAAAAAAGATATCCGCAGCGCCGGTCTTTGGCTTGCCATCTAGTAATCACAAAAGCATTTATTTTTCATTTTATTAAACAAACAGAGAGATTCATGGATGGTCAGGGGCCTTTAAAAAGCTTTGGGCTTCGCCAATCTATTATATCTTCACTTTTTTATTTGCCATCTTATCAAGGTTTTCCAGGAGAATGCCGGTTCCATTGGCGACACAATGCATAGGTTCCTCAGCTACAATAACAGGGACTTTCAGTTCATCAGCAAGCAGCTCATCCATCCCGTTTAACAGAGCTCCCCCTCCTGTCAAAATAACACCTCGGTCTATAATGTCGGCAGAAAGTTCAGGTGGTGTACGTTCTAAGACGTTTTTAGCAGCGTGGACAATGTGATTGACTGACTCTGTCAACGCTTCGTATATTTCAGAAGAATTAATCGCTATGGTGCGAGGCAGCCCGTTCACCATGTCTCTTCCTCTAATCTCAAGCTCTCTTTGATGTCCACCTGGCGCTACCGTTGCCACTTCCTTTTTCACCGTTTCTGCTGTACGTTCCCCAATCAAGAGCTTATAGTTCTTTTTAATATAATTTAATATGTCGAGATCGAACTGATCCCCAGCTGTTTTAATAGAAGAAGCTGTTACAATCGATCCCATGGATAATACGGCGATATCACTGGTGCCGCCGCCAATGTCTACAACCATATTTCCGCTCGGTTGGAATATATCCATGCCCGCACCAATAGCAGCTACTTTTGGCTCCTCTTCTATATATACATTTTTACTTCCGCTTTTTTCTGCAGCTTCAATAATAGCTTTTTGCTCTACGGAAGTAATATTAGTTGGACAGCAGATTAAAATACGAGGCTTTGACATCATACTTTTGGCATTGATCTTCATTAAATAATGTTTAAGCATCGCTTCGGTGTGATCAAAATCTGCGATCACGCCATCTTTCATGGGACGGATGGCCACAATATTTCCGGGAGTGCGCCCTACCATTCGGAATGCTTCTTCCCCTACCGCCATTATGTTCTTTGAATCTCTATCTATTGCTACTACGGCGGGCTCATCCAGAACAATTCCTTGTCCTTTAATATGTATGAGCACATTCGCTGTCCCTAAATCAATGCCAATATCCCTGCTAAACACGTCTTCATTCCTCCTTCAAATGTAAAAACTCCCATTAATCTGAATCTATATACTCATTTCATTAAGATTCTCTGTTTATGTCATGCTAAGGTATCAAGTCATTAGTCTCTAATATGTCATTTTATCATATTTAATTTAAAAGCGGAATATAAATGAAAAATCATGTCGAATATTGAAAGAATTCCATTATTTTTATCTTTTCAGGAAATAAGAGCAGAGGTTCCCACTTTTAAACCTAAAAAATGCGCCCCGTGCCTGTTGAGCGGGACACATTCGTTAGTGTATGCTATTTTACCCCTTTATCATACGTCAAGCTACTTCAAAAGAGTCCCCACTCTCTTTTGAAACAGCCTTCCTTTTTACAAATTGATTTCGGAGACGAGTTTAATGTCTTCTCCTAGATGGCATTAAGCAGAAGGTTCCGTTTCAAGCTGCTGTTTGTCTTTTTTATATTTTATTTTCGTCGCTTCTCCACCGCGGAGATGACGAATGGATTTATGATATTCCAAAATGTGTTTCACTTCCTCTGCAAGCTCTGGGTTTATATCGGGCAGCCTTTCTGTTAAATCTTTATGCACCGTGCTTTTAGAAACGCCAAATTCCCTGGCTATTGTTCTTACTGTTTTGCGAGTTTCCACAATATACCTGCCCATCTTGATGGTTCGTTCTTTGATGTAATCGTGCACACCACTCGCCTCCTACTCAATCTTGGTGATTTAGTACATTTTATTAACAGAAGGCGTCAGATATACCAAAAAGTCCTATAGGACAAGGGTTTTGCTTATATAATATTGTTTCGAACGTTTTCGACAGGAAAAATGAAACGTTTCTTGTCACATACAGGCGATTTATTCCCCAGAGAATCATTCAAAAGAAAAAAGGTCTCCTTTTTATGGGACACCTTTTTCGACCATATAAGATTCATTTTGTTAGAAAATAATTTTCCCATTATCTTTTCGAGTAATTTCAACTAGGTCACCGAGCGTCCTTTTTCCTCGATCTCTGATGTGATAACAAAGCTCCACTAATAAATGAGCAGTAGTTAAAGCATCGCCGAGCGCGCTATGACGTTCAAAAATTTTGGACCCAAATTGCAGGGCATAATGAGTGAGATCACGCATATCCCAAGAAGGATTTAAATAACCAATCACATCGAGGGTGTCGATATACAAAGGTTCATCAAACGTGAATTTATAGCGCTGCAATTCTTTTTTCAAAACCATAATATCAAAAGCGAGATAATGACCAACCCACCCGCTGCTGTCATTTCCCTCCACAAACTTATAAAAGGCTTCAATCGCTTCTAACGAGTTTGGAGCACCGTTCACTTGTTCTTGTCGAATGCCGGTGAGATTCATTATTTCCCGGGGAATATTGCGCTCAGGATCTACATACGTTTGAAACGTTTTATCCGTCACTTCCATTCCCTCTACTTGAACTGCCCCAATTTCAATCATCCGGTCTTTGTTCCCTATTGCGAAACCGGTCGTTTCTGTATCAAACACCGTAAAACTTATTTCCTTTAACGGAGTATTAAGCGGCAGCTGATTATTTAATTGGTAATGGAGAGAATTCTTTTTCCAAAACATCATCGTTGTTCGCTCCTTTTATCGTTCCGCTTTTTCACATCATTCCAAAAGAGTTTACTGTTTGTGTTTGCAGAGAACGAATCGATTTCAGGGCAGCCATTAATTCCTCTTTATCTCTGGATTTCATTTGGGTAAATTTAATTTCACTTGAATTGCCTTCTCCACGCATGTAACGATTCCATGACTGCTCTACCCTGACTTTCAAAACGACTTGATAAGCAAATCGTAATTCATCCGCAGTTTTCTCACTCAATACCGATTTATCTTTTAATGCAGCGATCATTTGAAGCGGACTTTCTCCAAAAATGCCGTGTGTTGCTGACAAAATTTGTAAGGAGTGGTGAAAAGGAAACAATGCATGTTTCTTGATATCTATTCCTTGCCTTTCAACCCTGAAAAGAGCACGTATTGGATGATCTAATATAGGGACTGGATTGTTTTTTTCTTGTTCTGCTGCGCGGAATAAAAATATCTTTGATTTTTCAATCTGTGCGCGCACCATACGCACAAAATCGTCTTTTAATGTCAGCTTGCCGTATAAATAACGAAAAGCTAGAAAGTTATGACCGAGCAGTATGTTTTCATTGGTTGCGCGAAGCCCCCACGTGCGTAAGCGGTCCCTCCAATGGGAAATAGTTCCGCGCCAGTTCGATTCACTGGCCATCATATTTCCATCGCACCGCTTGTATCCTGCCCGCTCCAGCCAATAAACGATTTCGTTTCCTAAAGCACGAAAATATGTCTCTATTTTTTCTTTATCTTTTTCATTGGCAGGGTCACCATATACGAGAAAATGATCCTGATCGGTAAGTATAAACTGCTCTGCCCGGCCTCCGCTTCCCATTAAAAAGAAGGCAAAGGCAGCCGGCGGTTCACCGTGCTTTCTTTTCACATTCTCCAGGGCCAGCTCCACACAGTGGCGGACTAACCGATCATATAGCTTCATTACAATTTCCAGGGTATGAAGCGTAGGTATCTCATCATGGATTAAGTTGGCGAGTACATCATAAATTGCATTTTTCACGCTGGATAGCGTCTTTTCATCAGATGCCTCAATTTCTTGCAAAATATCAAATGTTCCTCTGTTTTTCTTTTTTAACAAATCTGATAAAGTGATCATCCCTACGATTTTTCGATGATCATCTTCTTCTGTGACAGGGAGGTGTTTCACACCGTTCATCAGAAAGCTTGACATGGCTTCATAATAATAGGCTTGTCTTGTAATAATATAGGGATTCTTGCTCATTATCTCACCAGCTGTGCTTTTCCCGTCTTTTTCTGCTGCCACTACCCTCTGCACTAGATCTTTTTCCGTAATGATGCCTGCTAAGTGTTTCTGTTCATTTTCTACGATGACAGAACTCGCACTTTCCTCCACCATTCTTGCCGCAACCTCTGCTATCGGAGTATCTACCGCTGCCTTCACTGCTGGGGTATTCATGAAATCCTGAACCCTTTGAATAAAAGGGTCGGTTTCCCCCCATTGATTGGCAAGATGTACTTGTTCGGCGAGTGAGGCATAAATATCACGGAGCCTGACAGAGATCTGCCGTAGAACATAGTCCCTTACTTCTTCCTGGGTCCAGCGGGCTTCCATGACCGAATATGGAATATGAAGGCATACCGCATCTTCTACGGCCCTTACTTCTACTGTATAAGGGTAATCGTAGTGAGACGGTTCTCCAAGAAAATCAGCTAAGCTTGAAAAACCTATGATTTCTCCAGTTTCAAGGACTTCCAGAACTTCATGATTTTTATTCGTTTCGTGAAAAGCTACGTAGACTTCTGTGACCCCTTCTAAAATTAAAAGCAAGCCCTCGCGGGGACTTTGTGAATGTAGGACCCGTTCGGTTTTCTCATATTTTTTTAACGTACAATCTTCCATGAAAGCACCAAATTCAGCGGCTGATGCGCCACTGAATATGGGATGATTATAAATTTGGTTATAATAAGCTTTATTTTCCTGTTCCATCATTCATCCAAACCTCGCCATCTTTATATGTCATTTGTTCCGGATAACGGAGATCAATGACATCATCCTGCAAGTGCTGTGCTGGCGGTGCTGTAGCGAGTGACACGATCACACAAGCAAGGAAGTTAATCGGAACACCAATTAGACCTGCACCTGTATCTTGAATGCCAAAGAGCATGATACCGTTCATCGCTAAGAAAATGTAACAGAGTGTACTGGCCAGACCTACTAGCATTCCCGCAACCGCACCCTGGGAGTTCATACGCTTCCACCATACGCCAAGGAACAGAACTGGGAAGAAAGTTCCTCCGGCGAGAGCAAATGCCCAGGCAACGATCTGCGTGATAACCCCTGGTGGATCCAGCGCCACCAAACCAGCAACAATGGTCGACAGAACAATTGCTATCCGCCCTGCGTTTAGACGTCTTTGGTCGGTTGCTTTCGGGTTCACAAGACGGTAGTAAATATCATGCGCAAAAGAGGAAGAAATCGTAATGAGAAGTCCGCCGGCTGTAGATAACGCAGCAGCCATTGCCCCTGCAGCTACCAAACCAATCACAAACATTCCTAAGTTTGCGATTTCTGGCGTAGCCATTACGACCATATCGTTTCCAACCGCGATTTCAGTCCAATCTAATACACCATCTCCATCCTGGTCAGCTATTTCCAGCAAACCGGTATTAATCCAGCTTTCTGTCCAGGCTGGCAGATCATCGATAGACTGACCGGCAACTTGCGTCATTAGAATAAAACGAGAGAAAGCAGCATAGGCCGGTGCAGATAAATATAAGAAACCAATGAATAATAACGCCCATGCCCCGCTCCAGCGAGCTGCTTTCATCGTGCTTACGGTATAAAAGCGGACAATAACGTGTGGCAAGGCAGAAGTCCCTACCATTAATGTAAATAATAGTGCAATAAACTGACTTTTATCGCTTTCAGCAAACGGAGCAAAGTATTCTGACAGGCCTAACTCTTGGTCGATCGCTCCGATCTCATCCACTACATTTCCATAAGTCAGCCATGGAAGCGGATTTCCTGAAACCTGTAAAGACATAAATACAATCGGAATAATGTATGCCACGATGAGAATGAGGTATTGTGCCACCTGCGTCCAGGTTATCCCTTTCATTCCGCCAAGCGTGGCATAAATAGCTATGATAACGACACCTATCATGGTTCCGTACATTGCTGGGATACTAAACAATCTCCCAATTACAACTCCGGAACCAGACAGCTGTCCAATAATATAAGTAAAACTGATAATGATTGTCGCAACCGCAGCAATCAGACGCGCCGGATTGCTGTCAAAACGGTCGCCGATGAACTCCGGTACAGTGAACCGTCCATACTTTCTCAACTGTGGTGCAAGCAGGAATGTTAAGAGCAAATAGCCGCCTGTCCAGCCCATAATATACGCAAGACCGTCGTAGCCAAGCGCCATAACCGTTCCGGCCATCCCAATAAAGGAAGCAGCACTCATCCAGTCCCCGCCTATTGCCATCCCGTTCCAGAAAGGCGGTATGCCGCGGCTTGCAACATAGAAATCTGATGTTTGTTTTGCTCGGTTAAATATAGAAATACCAATGTACAGTGCAAAGGTAGCAAGTATAAGACCAAGAGATACTAAAGTTTGAGCGTCCAAGCTGATCCCCCCTAATGAATTAGTGCATTTGTGTAATATTTTTTACTTGGTGCTGTAGATTGTTTTTCTATTAATGATCTACTGTTTTTCCACTGCTGATAGTGACATTTGCTTCATCAGCAATACCAAATTTCTTGTCTACCCTATCACTGAGTACAGCGTTTGAGAATAAGCAGAGAATAAAGATAACCACTGCCCCTTGAGAACCCATATAATAATGGATTTCCACACCTAGAAATTTAAATTGAGAAAAAAATTCAGCAAATGCTACTACACCAAAAGAAACGAGAAAACCAATGCTTAAGAATATAACTATCAAGGTAGTCCTAGTACGAAAATATGCGTCTGCTACTTCTTTATCAACTTTTTTCAAAATGCTTCACCTCCGCAAAAAATTCACAGCATATTTACAGCAGCTAACACTTTTAAGCTTTTCTCACCCCCTTCACATAATAAAATCGCTTACAAATTTATTTTTGTAAAAATTTACTCTATGAAGCAGATTTATTAGAATTGTTCTTTTTTAAAACTGACGGCTCGGATTCCGTATGTTTACAATTCTTACATATTTTCATCGGTGTTTTCCTCTTTGCCAATACAAGATTGGTGAGTATGACAGCCGGGATAAATAAGAAAAATACAGGGTCAGCAGCCAGTCCGATAAGAATAGCCGCAATGATCGGAAGTGTTGACATAAAGAATACATATCGTATCGGAGACATTATCCAAAGCTCACTTTTACCGCAATTGTTGCACCGCGGCACTTCTGCCATAACCAACCCTCCTAATAAAAAATCGGGCACTCTTTTTTATCTAAATTCAAATATCATTTGCACCGTTTCCCAAAACGGCATTGGAACCCTGGCTATTTCTATGATGAGATAAAAGCCGATAGCTGCGAATGGAACCGTGAGAAGAAGCGGTTTCTTATATTTAATCGTTGCAATTAAGCTGGCAATAGCTATCACCCAGAACAAAATGATTGCTATCATCTGCTCTCTCTCCTTTCTGCTAAAAACGGTAGAAAGCCCGCGCGATCAACTATCCGAACGCTTTGTTTCCCATTTTAAGTAATATGGAACAAAAAAACTGTTTTCGTTCAAATGTATGTGTTTAAACTTTGTTATAATACACATTATTTCAAATTTTCTGATATGTAGTCAACTAATATTGTTTAAAAATTGTCAAAAAAGAGTCCAAGGATAAAGAAAAACTTATAACTTTGCCAAAATTACTGAATGGAACGGTAAGTCAGCTGCTTTTTCTCCACTTCCAGATCCCGAAGACTGCTGCCTAACAAATAAAAAACTGCCCGGGGGCCGAGAGCCCGGACAGTAATGAGATTTTATTCTTCTTCATTTTCTTCGTCGGCTACTGTATCTTCTTCCTCTTGTTGATCAGAAGAGTCTTCTTCATTCGCATCATCTTCTGTGTCTTCTTCATCATCTCCGTCAAAGATTGGAAATTCATCTAAAGAAGATTCTTCTTCCTGATTTGCTTCGTCTTCGTTACCTTCTGTGTTTTCTTCTTCACTATTTTCAGGCTGCTGCAAATCATTGATTTTTTGATGGAAAGCATCAGAAGGATTGAGCGGTTCGCCGTTCATGCGAATTTCAAAGTGTGCATGAACCCCAGCATCGCTATTATATACATTTCTTCCAGCCATCCCAATAACAGAGCCTTGTGTAATGGTGTCGCCTTCTTCTACTTGAAGATCTTCTAAACTGTTGTAAGAAGTTACAATATCATTGTCATGTTTAACATCTACTACATATCCTAACACGTCATCTTTTTCGACTTTTACGACTTCACCAGTAGCTGCAGCAGTTACTTCAAATGTTTCTCCATCTTTTGCTGCAATGTCAATTCCTTTGTTTTGGTAGTACATATTATTGTAATAAACTAGAGCGTCTTGTTGTTCCTCGGCTGCTGCGTCATGATCGTAATAATATCCAATGATATCTACGCTCTCTTCATCAGTCACTGGCATTTGCAGAGTCTCATTTCCAGCGGCCGTTGGTACAGTGTCTTCATCTGTTCCCGGATTATCGGAAGCATTATTCCACTCCTGCTCGTCACCAAATGGTTCATCTTCCTCGGCCTGGTCAGTACCAGCAGGGCTTTGAATTAGAAAATATGCTCCTAGGAGAACAGCACAAGCGCTAAGATAGACAGCAGGCCAAAACCAGCTTTTTCTTGTCCACTGACGCACTTTGCTTCCCCATCCTCTTGATTCACGGGTGGCAGATTGCTGTTTTTCTTCATCTTTCATTTGATCATCACCTCAGCACCCATTCTGATCAGATGTGAGGAAAAATATACCTTTTCACAAAAAAATAACCAGAAATTTTAAGCATAATTGCTGAAAAAGTGAAATTTTCAGGCTATTAAGCATGCATTAGAGGCTTGAAATATCTACTCCTTGATAATAATGACGCAGGATTTCTTTGTAATCTTTCCCTTCTTTCGCCATTCCGTCCGCTCCATATTGACTCATGCCAACCCCGTGTCCCCAGCCCTTCGTAGAAAATATAAACTCATCACCATCCCGTGAGATTTGAAAATCACTGGAATGTAATCCTAGCTTTTCACGTATATCCCTTCCCGAAAACGTTTCTTCTCCGAGTTTTAATTCCGCTACTCGCCCGCCGTCCGTTCTGCTAATAATTTCGCCTGTTTCTTCTGTTCCAATGGAGATGCCAAGCAGCCGCTCAACCTCCGCTGCGGGTATTCGCTTTGCATTTTTATATTGAGGAGAGCTTTGATCCCATGGACTCTCTACGCTCTGCAAGTATGGAACTGGGTTTTTCCAGTAATCTTCTGCGTTTTCTGTATAGCCGTTGCTTGTAGAAAAGAACGCTGCGGTTATCGGTTCCCCATCATACGTCAGAACCTGACCAGCTGTGGCAAGAACCGCTTCTCTTACGCGATCCATTTTCCACTGATAATCATCTCCCCATTTCTCCCGCAATTCTTCTTCATTTTGATATACCTGATGCATCTGTGTATCGGTGACCTGAGCGTCTTCTGGAAGGTCAATGTCAGAAGGAGCTATCATTTCTCTTGCTATAAAGGTACGGGCGGTTAAAGCTTGTGCCTTCAAAGCTTCTATTTCAAATTCGGCAGGCATTTCAGAAGCAACCACTCCTGCTACATAATCCTCAAGCGCAATTTCTTCCACCGTTTCTGTTTCACTTCGAAATACAGAAACACTGACATTTTCCATATCTGCAGCTAACTGTGATTCTTGTTCTTCCTTCGTCAGCCTCGCTGACGTTTGGATGTTTTCATCTGCTGTAGTTAACGACTTGTCGTCTGCTGCATCATTTGGCAGCAAAACAAATAACATAGGCACAAGAAAAAACAGGCAGATAAAAACCAGCGGAACAAAAATCCATTTTTTCATGGCACAGCCTCCCGTCTACTAAATCAAATCGAGCCAGGAAGATGTCAATGAATTCTGCACTTGCTAAACCTGACCAGCTTTTTACCATAAAATACTATATGAGAGATAAAAAGTCATTATGACCGAAGAACAATGGAGAGAATTGTGGAGCGCTGGTGGGATTTTTCCGGAGAGATGACGGGTTTTTTTAGTTTTATGAGCGGAGTGGGGACATTTATGACTATAGAAAAGAGAAATATGCACCACTTTTCTGTTTTTTTGAACAAAATGATACAAATTTGAGATATAACGCGGGGTCTGGCCCCACCCCGCACAGCAACTCCAATCTTTTTTTTGTTTCTCTTCAACTCAAATGTAAAGGATTTCGGAGCTTGCGTGTTTTTTATGACTAAATTTTTTTACACCCAAATAAATATAATAGAGCCCAAAAATAAACCGGCATCCTCTTAGATACCGGTTTTTCTTATTAATTATTAGCTGTACGAAGAACAGCTGTATTTTGTTGAAGTTCTTCTGTTTCTGAAACTTCCACTTCGTTAATGCGCTCGACTCTCGCGCCAAGGGCTTGAAGTTTTTCATGAAAATCAACATAGCCGCGATCCAAATGGCGAAGTTCTGTTACAACCGTCTCCCCATCTGATACAAGTCCGGCTAAAATCAAAGCTGCCCCTGCCCGCAAGTCTGTGGCTGCTACTTCAGCCCCTTGCAAGCGAACAGGACCGCTTACAATCGCTGCTCTTCCTTCGATTTTAATGTCTGCGTTCATACGGCGGAATTCTTCCACATGCATGAAACGATTTTCAAATACGGTTTCTGTAATGACAGCTGTTCCTTTTGCTTGAGTTAACAGTGCCATAAACTGCGCCTGCATGTCGGTTGGAAAACCAGGATGCGGCATTGTTTTCACATCTACCGGCCTTAGAATGTCGGGACCGATTACATTCATGCCGTTATCGTGTTCTTCAATGATAACACCCATTTCACGCATTTTCGCTACGAGCGGTCGCAAATGCTCGTGAAGAGCACCTTCTACAAAAACTTCTCCACCCGTGATAGCCGCTGCTATCATAAATGATCCTGCTTCAATACGGTCTGGGATGATTGTATGAGCAGCACCATGCATACGATCAACGCCTTCTATTCTAATCGTACCGGTTCCTGCACCGCGAACCTTTGCTCCCATTGCGTTCAAGTAATTCGCAAGGTCTACAATTTCAGGTTCTTCTGCTACATTTTCTAATATAGTCGTTCCCTCAGCCAACGTCGCAGCCATCATAATATTCTCTGTAGCTCCTACACTTGGGAAATCCAAGTAGATACGAGCTCCTTGCAGACGATCTTTTACTTTGGCTTCAATGTAGCCTTTTCCAATTTCGACGGTAGCACCCATTGCTTCAAAGCCTTTCAAGTGTTGATCAATCGGCCTTGAACCAATGGCACAGCCGCCAGGCAATGCAATATGCGCACGTCCCTTTCTTGCGAGCAGCGGCCCCATCACAAGAAACGATGCACGCATCTTTCGCACATATTCAAAAGGTGCTTCTGTTCTTAATGAACCTTTGCAATTTGCAGTAAAAACGCCATCTTCATAATTTACATCAGCATCCATATGATTTAACACATTTTTCATTGTAAATACATCTGCTAAAGGTGGTACATCATAGATAGTGCTGGTTCCTTTTTCAGCAAGGAGTGAAGCGGCAATAACAGGCAGTACAGCATTTTTTGCACCTTCAGCTTTTACTGAGCCTTTCAGCCGCTTGCCTCCTCTAACTATAATTTTATCCAACGTATTCCCCTCCGCGTCCATTCATGATTCTGTATTTTATTACTGTTAAAAAGAATAAAATGTTTAATGTTTAACGATTAAGAAAAACTTTAGCTTTTGCCTCGGCGGATATGCCGAGTTTCCTAATACTCCTAATAATGATATCCTGTATCTGATTCTTGGTTGTTTTTCTCTCTAAGGGCAATAACAGACAGGATATATCGTTTACTCTATACGTATTCATTAGTCTATATAGGCGTTCCCTGTCCCTATAGGAAACGGGCGCCCAATCTGTTGTCCCAACTTTGACTGCATGCTTGATATGATCTAATACTGCTTTTATAACAAAACATTGTTTTTAGGCTGGGCTCGATTGCTTAGTCGCCAAAAGAATAAAATAAGTTACAAAATTTCTTCCATTGTAAGGTGAAAAGTTTATGACATCACGAGACTGATTTTCCCTGCATTTTTCTCCAATAAACTCGTCTTTTCGACATGAAAAATACAAAAAGTTCCTTTTGGTCCGTTTGTCTTCTTATTATTCATTTTCACCTTTGAAAACGTGGACATACATGGAAGATCAAGGAGATGCGTACATGTCCTGCATTTCTTTATTTCTAAAACAAATAACGGAGCATAAGCGATCCTTGAAAATATTCGAGGAAAAAGGAACTGACAAGATGACTGATGGCGATCGTTACTAAAATCATCAGCATTTTTGCCTTCGGTCCTTCCGGATTACGGACAAACACGTCAAATCGAAACGCCTGTAAACTCCACCAGACGACGACCAAAAAAAAGAGGTTTACCACGATATGTAAGACCGCTTCTTGTCCTTCAGGGTGCATTTTAAAACTCCTTAAAGAAAATCCTGTTTGGCCCTTTTTTGATAATCCGAAGAGTATCATAGAGCATTTTCATAAAAATAATAAGAGTCGTTGTGCCTAATGTTCAATCTTCACATACTAACACTTCATTTTAATATGTTTTCACAGCATTTTCTATAATCTTTGATAAATGTTTTCAAATTTGTAATATTTGGACAAGTAAGTAAACATATCATGAATAATTGGAATAATATAACAATGTAATTTGCATGTACCACTATTGTATTAAATTTAAACTAAGAGAGGTATAAAAATTGTGAACTTTTTTACGTTATGATTACATTCGTGAAAAAAGTGACATAAAAAGATGAACAAGTTCTAAAACGCGATAAAGCTTAGAGCATGAAGAGTTATAGGTGAAAACGAACAAACAATCGTAGGTCAAACGTGTGGATAAAAATGAAAATAATGGATGTTTGATCTATGAAAAAGCTTTCTTAATGTAAACCGCCATTCATCATATGAAAGGATTTGATCATAAATACCATCTGTTTTTTAAAAAACTACTGAATGCAGACAAATGAACTCAAAGCACAAAATCATTACATCTTTTACACCTATGAAAAACTCTTCTACTCCTACTCCTTTAAAGATAGCCGGCTTGAAAGAAAACGCACTGATTGATACATCTGAAAAGTAAGAACTGTGGCGTGTGACATTTCATAATCTTCCGCTTAATATTGTGGAATGCCGCCTAATACTTCCTGATACATGAACAAAAGCGCAAGCGCCCTGGTCAGCCTCGACAGGTAAATGTTCTTCAGTCATGAAAGGCGCTCTTACTTCCACAGGATGTGGTGACTTCTGCGTTGCACTTTCGTCGCCAAAAACGCCACGTCCTGTGCGTCGACGTGTGCGTCTTTAGCAGAAGGGTCCTAAAGGATGTTCGACTAAGAACGTCACGTCCTGTGACAACGTCGAACTGGCTTGCACAGGATGTGCTGACTTTTGCGTTGCGAACACGATGTTCGCGATTCTAGCAAAAGTTCCTTAAACCGTCTTGGGCCTCCGAGAGGCTGGGCGCTGAAGCTAGACGCGGATCAAACAATATGGAGATAGTTATCCACAACTTGTAAAAAACATAATTTCCTAAACAATAAAAAAAGCTGTTCTGAAGCGGCCTATATCCGCTTCAGAACAGCTTTATAACAGTTTATTTTCCAGCTACCTCAAGTCTTGTGTTAGCTCGTTTCAGGGCAAGCTCGGCCCGTTTAAAGTCGATCTCTTCCTGATTGGCACGGTTAAGCCGGTCTTCTGCCCGTACTTTCGCCTCACGGGCACGTTCTACGTCGATTTCTGACGGCGTTTCTGCCGCTTCGGCGAGAATCGTGACTTTATCCGGACGGACCTCAATGAAGCCGCCGCTAACAGAAACAAGTTGAACTCTTGATTCATGTTTCAGGCGGGCAGCGCATACCGCTAGCGGTGCAACCAACGGAATGTGACCTGGCAGTATACCTAATTCCCCGCTTTGCGCGCGGACACTGACCATTTCTACATCCCCTTCATATACTGTGCCATCAGGAGTGACAACATTGACATTTAACGTCGACATGATAAATCCTCCTTAACAGCATCCCCGCTTAGGACATAGCCTTTGCGTTTTCAAGTACATCTTCAATTGGTCCGACCAGGCGGAATGCGTCTTCTGGTACGTCATCGTGCTTACCATCAAGAATTTCGCGGAACCCGCGAATGGTGTCTTTCACCTGCACGTATGAACCTTTTTGTCCAGTGAACTGTTCTGCTACGTGGAAGTTCTGGGACAAGAAGAACTGAATACGGCGTGCACGGTGTACCACCAATTTATCTTCTTCAGATAATTCATCCATACCAAGGATAGCAATGATATCTTGAAGTTCTTTATACTTTTGAAGGGTTTGCTGAACTTCACGTGCTACTTGATAATGCTCTTCTCCCACAATTTCTGGAGAAAGTGCTCTAGATGTAGAAGCGAGCGGGTCGACAGCTGGATAAATACCCATTTCTGTTAATTTACGCTCAAGGTTCGTTGTCGCATCCAAGTGAGCAAATGTCGTAGCTGGAGCCGGGTCTGTATAGTCATCGGCAGGAACATAAATCGCCTGAATCGATGTTACAGAACCTTTTTTCGTAGATGTGATACGTTCCTGCAGCTGACCCATTTCCGTTGCAAGCGTCGGCTGATAACCAACTGCAGACGGCATACGGCCGAGCAATGCGGATACCTCAGAACCTGCTTGTGTAAAACGGTAAATGTTGTCAATAAAGAGCAGTACGTCTGCTCCATCTACATCACGGAAATGTTCTGCAAGTGTTAGACCAGTCAAGGCAACACGCATACGTGCACCTGGCGGCTCGTTCATTTGACCGAAAACCATAGCTGTTTTATTAATAACACCGGAATCCTGCATCTCATAGTAGAGGTCGTTTCCTTCACGTGTACGCTCCCCTACTCCAGCGAACACAGAGATTCCGCCGTGTTCCTGTGCAATGTTATTGATCAGTTCCTGAATTAATACGGTTTTACCAACACCGGCACCACCGAATAGACCGATTTTTCCACCTTTAACATACGGAGCCAGCAAGTCAACAACTTTAATTCCTGTTTCAAGAATTTCTGTTTGAGTGGACAGCTCATCAAAAGATGGCGCTTCACGGTGAATAGGATTTCTTTTCACCTCAGGTCCAATTGGTTCTTCTAAATCAATAGTATCTCCTAGAACGTTAAATACTCTTCCAAGTGTTTCTTCCCCTACTGGAACGGAAATAGCTCCACCTGTATTCACAACTTCCGTGCCTCGTACTAATCCATCTGTTGATCCCATTGCAACTGTACGAACGGTGTCGTTGCCCAAATGCAACGCTACTTCCAATGTCACATCTACGTCTGTTTCCCCTTCACTTTGGGCTTTTTGGGAAACTTTAAGGGCGTTATTCAATTCAGGTAATTGACCGCTTGGAAATGTAACGTCAACTACCGGCCCCATGATCTGGGTGACTCGTCCATTGCTCATTGTTTTCCCTCCTATCTAAATCCTGTCAGCTTCTCGTTTACTCTAGTGCAGCAGCACCGCCGACAATTTCACTGATCTCCTGGGTGATCGCTGCTTGTCTTGCACGGTTATAAGAAAGAGTTAAATCTTCTATCAGACCGCTTGCATTATCTGTCGCTGCACTCATTGCAGTCATGCGGGCACCAAATTCACTAGCTTTGGCATCCAGCAGAGCACCATATATTAAGCTTTCTGCATATTGCGGAAGAAGCTGATCGAGTATTGCTTCGGCGGACGGCTCATACTCGTAAGTTTGTTTCGATTCTGTTTCTTCGTTCATATCCGTCAGAGGCAGCAATTTGGTCTCTGTTACATCCTGCTGAATCGGACTGATAAAATGGTTATACCAGAGATACAACTCATCGATCTCTTCATCAGCATACATATTAACTGCAAGACGGGTAATATTTTTTATATCGTTAAATACCGGTTCATCCGGAAGACCAGTAATTTCATCTAAGATCGGGATACCTCTCTTTTTGAGAAGATCCCGGCCGATCCGGCCAAGAACAATAACGCCATATTCGTCTTTCGATTTGTGGCGTTCATTGATTTTTTCTATGAATGAACGTATTAAACTGGCGTTGTAACCACCGGCTAAACCTCGGTCTGAAAAAATAGCGACATAAGCGGTCTTTTTCACTGGGCGTTCTTCGAGCATAGGGTGGCTGGCATCGGAATTGCCGGACGCAATACTTGCTACCACCTCACGGATTTTCTGGGTGTACGGTTCATATGACTGGGCATTCGTTTGGGCACGGTTCAGCTTGGAAGCCGAAACCATTTCCATTGCCTTCGTGATTTGTTTTGTCTTCTTTGTTGAATTAATCCGTGTTTTTATCTCACGTAATGAGGCCATCTCTTTTCACCACCTTCTCCGTAAGGGCACAAAGGTTGAGACTTACTCAGAAAGGACAGTCCGCCGGATGCAGCCGACGGGCTCGTTCATTTTTAAGAAAGTCTTCTTCCTATAATTTATTTAGACACGTTAAATGATTTTTTAAATCCTTCAATAGCTGCGTTAAAGTCTTTTTCGTCTGGAAGATTTCCAGTTTCACGAATGCCGTTTAACAAGTCTTTATGGTTGGAATCCAAGTAAGCGAATAATTCAGATTCAAAGCGCTGAACATCTTTTACTGGAATATCATCTAGATACCCTTTCGTTAGGGAATAAATAATAGCTACTTGTTTTTCTACCGGCTGCGGCTGGTGAAGTCCTTGTTTTAACACTTCTACCGTACGTTCCCCACGAGAAAGTTTAGCCTGTGTTGCTTTATCAAGGTCAGAACCAAACTGGGCAAAAGCTTCTAATTCACGGAAAGACGCCAAGTCGAGACGCAAAGTACCAGAAACCTTCTTCATCGCTTTAATCTGAGCGGAACCACCAACACGTGATACAGAAATACCCGGGTTAACTGCAGGTCTAACACCGGAGTGGAACAAGTCAGACTGCAAGAAGATTTGTCCGTCCGTGATGGAAATTACGTTCGTTGGAATGTAGGCACCAACGTCACCAGCTTGTGTTTCAATAAATGGAAGGGCCGTTAATGAACCTGCTCCCTTATCGTCACTAAGCTTAGCAGCACGCTCCAACAAACGGGAGTGAAGATAGAATACATCCCCTGGGAATGCTTCACGGCCCGGCGGACGGCGCAGCAAGAGGGACAGTTCACGATAAGCAGCTGCCTGCTTGGTTAAATCGTCATATACAACAAGGACGTGCTTTCCGTTATACATAAACTCTTCGCCCATGGAAACCCCGGCATAAGGTGCAAGGTACAAGAGCGGAGCTGGATCTGATGCACCAGCGTTTACTACGATCGTGTAATCAAGGGCGCCGTGCTGACGGAACGTTTCTACTACCCCTGCAACAGTGGATTCCTTTTGTCCGATCGCTACGTAAATACAAAGAATGTCTTCTTCTTTTTGATTCAAAATAGTGTCTACTGCGATGGATGTTTTACCGATCTGACGGTCACCGATAATTAACTCACGCTGTCCGCGTCCGATTGGAATCATGGAGTCAATCGCTTTGATACCGGTTTGAAGCGGTTCGTGTACAGATTTACGGTCCATAACCCCTGGTGCTGGACTTTCAATCGGACGGGTTTTCGTTGTTTCGATTGCACCTTGTCCATCAAGAGGCTGTCCCAGCGGGTTTACAACACGTCCGAGCAGTTCCTCGCCAACTGGTACCTCCATAATACGTCCGGTACGTTTTACCTCGTCCCCTTCACGAATATCATCAAATGGTCCAAGGATAATAATACCTACGTTATTTTCTTCAAGGTTTTGAGCCATACCCATAACGCCGTTAGAGAATTCTAGCAGCTCACCTGCCATTACATTCTCTAGACCATGAGCACGCGCAATACCGTCACCAATTTGAATGACGGTGCCGACTTCGTTTGCTTCTACATCAGACTGAAAATTTTCAATCTGCTGTTTAATGAGAGAGCTAATCTCATCAGGTCTGATGCTCATTTACGTTCACCCCTATTTTCTATCGTTTCCCGGAAACAAGCTCGCGCTCAAGACGGTTTAGCTGACCTTTCACACTGCCATCAAATATGGTATCTCCAATTTGTACTTTGATACCGCCGATCAAACGCGGGTCAAGTTGATTTTCGATGTGAAGGGTTTCTTTTCCGACTTTTCTGGCGAAGTTTTCAGAGATTAATTTTTGTTCTGCTTCAGAGAGCGGTTTCACCGTATGAACAACGGCATGTCCTACTTTTTGTTCCTCATCCGCAAGCTCTTGAAATCTTTCAGCTACGAGTACCACGCTATCAATCCGATTTTTCTCCAAGAGTAAAAGCAGTGTGTTTTGGACAGGCTCGCTCAAGCCGGTAAAGCTTTCGCGCAGCAGCTGTTCTTTTTTATCTGCTGATACTTTCGGATGATGAAGAAGAGCAGGCAGTTTTTCATTATCTTGAAAAACTTGTTTTACTGCTTGCAGATCTGCTCGAATGTCTTCAAGCATATTTTTTTCCTTTGATAGTTCAAATAGTGCTACGGCATAACGATTAGCTGCTGCTGGGCTGCTCATAAACGTTCGCCTGCCTCTTGAATGTATTCTTCAATAAGCTTTTCCTGCTCTGTTTCATCAAGCTCTTTCTCAATAATTTTCGCGGCAATCATTACAGATAAAGAACCTACCTGTTCGCGCAATTCAGCAACGGCTTGTTCTTTTTCACGAGAAATTTCAGCAAGTGCATTTTCTTTCATGCGTTCTGCTTCGGAATGAGCTTGTTTAATAATTTCTTCCCCTTGTCTTTCACTGGTCTTTCTTGCTGTTTCAACAATGGATTGAGCCTCATCTCTTGCTCGTTCAACTTCTATACGCTGTTCTTCTAAATATTTTTCCGCATCTTGACGGCTTTTTTCCGCAGTATCAATTTCTTTGGCAATATGTTCTTCGCGTTCTTTCATCATGTTCACTATTGGCCCCCACGCGAATTTACGCAATAGGAGAAGCAGGATAATGAACATACCAAGCGAAAATATAACATCTCCCCAGTAGATTACTTCTGGCACGGAATTCACTCCTTTCGGCTGTCATACAAAAGGAATGGCGAAGTTTAACGAACCAGACTCCGCCATACTTACTAACAATGAAGACAGGATTTACTATCCTCCCATAACGATAAAGGCGATTACAATTGCGATAATCGGAAGGGCCTCAACAAGGGCGATACCGATAAACATAAGTGTTTGAAGTGTACCTTTAAGTTCAGGCTGACGAGCAACCCCTTCTAGTGTCCCTTTAACAATCAATGCGTTACCAATCCCTGCTCCTACTGCAGCCAAACCAGCTGCAATTGCTGCTGCTAATAATCCCATTCTAATAATCCTCCCTTAAGTATAATTAATTATTGAATATAAGATAATAATTCATTATGAATTAATGATCATCTGCTACTTTGTGTGCCAGGTAAACCATTGTAAGCATTAAAAAGATAAATGCTTGGATGGCACCGATAAATATACTGAACGCCTGCCAGGCAATCATAGGCAGACCGGCAGCCAGTGCTCCTAACAAACTTGCTCCCCCAGCGGTTGCAAGCAAAGTTAATAGGATTTCTTTTGCATACAAGTTACCAAAAAGACGCATGCCCAGCGTCAATGTATTTGTAAATTCCTCTAAAACCTTTAATGGGAAAAGGTAAGGTATCGGTTTGAAGTAACCTTTTCCGTATTCCTTGGCCCCTTTAATCTTGATTCCATAATAGTGAGTCAGCACGATTACCATTACAGCAAAAGTCATTGTAATGACAGGATCTGCTGTCGGAGACTTCCACCAAAGCTCATGTGTCTCATGATTGACAATCATAAATGGAATGCCAAGCATGTTCGAAACAAAAATCCAAAGAAAAATAGTGATACCAAGTCCAAAGAACCTTTCGCCTGTTTTCCAGTCCATTGCACTGTTGATCGTGTTTTTCACAAAGTCTATGATCCATTCAAATCCGTTTTGCATGCCAGAAGGCTTCATCTTTAAGCTTCTTGCACTGAAAAAACCAATGCAAAACACAATGAAAGCCGAAACCGTTAACATGATAATATTGGACAGGTTGATATGAAACCCTGAGATTCCAAACAGATCATAAACTATCGGCGCATGATGGTCCAAACTTCTTCACCCCTTTACAAATAATCTGTCAGCTGCTGTCCCTCGCTCCATGCTTGTCCACTAACTAGGAAGTTTGTTTGATTTGAAACAAGGATGATATAAGGATAATAACATAGGGTGTTACAATTCCGGCAACAAGCCCTATAATGTGAAAGTGTTCAGGAAAGCGAACAAAAAGAACTGCAGCTAAGGCACCTGCCGCAAATCTCGACAGCATACCAAATGTAAACTTTCTTTTCTGTTTCCCTTCTGCTTCACCAAACTTTTTCACTTCCCGGGACATACTCAAGAGATTAAAAAGTCCAATAAGCACTCCGGTTCCCAAGCTGAAAAAGACCTTATTATAAGGCATGACTGCCCATCCAAAAAAATACACAGACATTGCACATAAAGTTAGCAGAACATAACGTTTTACATTTCCCTCGAAAGTCTTCACTCTTGGTCGTCTCCTAAATATTTTTCAAGCAGACGGACTAGTCCGTACACTCCGCTTGCAATTCCGCCAAGCAGGCCGACAATCAAAAATAAAGGTTCCGTTCCAAATTGACCATCTAGCCACCTTCCACTGAAAATACCAATTAACACTGGACCTACTAGATACGATAAAACAGCTGAGGTTAAGGCCATGGTTTGAAACGACTTTGGAGGTTTTTTCTCGTTCGTCATGTCAGCCTCCATCTGCAATGTTTTGGATAGGATGTGAAGAGGAATAAAACAGCTGCCTGATGAAGCAGCGTCAGAAAATATCAATCAAACTAGTGTGAACAGTTCATGTTGAAATTTCAGAATGTTTGGCGATATTTATATGTAAACCCTCTCACATTCCCTTTGTCATCGTACAATAGCCAACACTTTATGTCAATGTGTTAAATAAGAAAAATTCTTGTCATAGCAGGCTTCTCAGCATTTATAAAATGTGACTATTAAGTGACAATTTTCCGTTCATATACGAATTTGTAAAAAATAGGTTATATTGTCATATAACACCTAATTTGTGTCGTTAGGTTTATTTTCCTTGTTTAAGTTTTCGCCATAAAGTAGAACGGTTAATGCCAAGCCTTTTCGCTGTTTGACTTTGATTCATATTTTCCTCATGTAGAACGAGTAATAATATCTTTTTCTATTTCTGATAACAGCTTAGAAAAAGTTAATAATGGAACCGGTATCGACTTTTTCTTCCCTTTCCAAGTCCTTTTCGGTTAGAAAGAACCTTGTGCGTTTCTAAAATATTTCGTATTTGGCTGTGCGAAAGCTTTTCCCAATATTTTATATAAAAAAGGTGCCTGACGACTTTTTTAATAACATGATCAGACGCTGCATTCCTATTTCATCTATATCTTTGTCCACCTGCACGTGACATTGGCCTTATGCTGCATTGATTCGGTAATGGTGAGGGGCCATCGCTACAGATCTCTTTCCCGTTCCTTCCTCTCCGCAAATTAGAAATGCAGACGACGATAATACCTGTTCTTTTTCCAGCACTACGGAACGAGGACGTGCCCATCATCTGTTGATATTTTCTGAAAGAAAGCTGTGTCTGCACGTAACAGATAAACAGACAGCTCTTTTTGCATGATGAAAACGTTTTATTTTGCAACAACTTCATTCATTGTTATTCCATCTAAAAAGGAGTCGCCCTCCACCGGCAAACTCCTTATTGTTATCGTTTCGATCGTTTTTCATCTATTCTCGTCTGTTCTAAATGAATGATCGTTTCGATAACTTCTTCCTTGTCGCCAGCTCTAGCATAAACTACCGCTCTGTATTTCCCCTCTGGTACCGGGAGGTCTTTCACGGAGAGCTTTTGTTCATACAAGCCCGGTTTGATATCTTTTTCTTTATCTAGAATACCGGCAAATGCATAGGTGTCCGGGTCATATAATGCAATTTGAAGCTCTTCGGCCCCACCCGGCATATAAACTTCATATTGGTACCCTCTGTTTCTCCCAAATGGCTGCAAATCAAAGGCACCTATACGTGGGTAATCGGGTTCATTAATAAATAATAAATAGGGAAGACGAATATCTTCGTTACCGCCTTCTACCGTCAATACACCGTCAAGCTGATCATAATCAACCGCTCCGGCTTCTATTTCCAGGCGAATCTTAGCTTCTTTTTTCTTTCCGGGCTTTAAAGTCATTCGTTTTGGAAGTTCCCATCTTAAACCTAGAAACGAATCAGTCTCTGTACGAAATGAATATGTCTTTGTCTGTTTAGAGTGATTTTCGACAACCACAGTTTCTTCATGAATTCTTTTTTCATCTCCTAACGTCCAGACCCCAAATGATAATGTTCCCGGATAGACAAGCGTGTCTGTGCGTATCGCTTTTGTCATATCAACCCTCCCTGCTCCTTGAACAAACGGTGGGTAATCATTATCACTGTCATCCTTTAAAGCCACAGCTGTGTTCATCAAAGCTGCTTTAATTTGTTCAGGGCTCCACTCCGGTCTTGCTTGTTTTAATAAAGCAGCGGCACCTGCTATGTGAGGCGCAGCCATACTTGTGCCGTTTAAAGCAAGATAACCGTGAGGAACGGTGCTGTCAATATCCACTCCGGGAGCAACGACATCCGGTTTAATTTTCCACGACCTAGTGACTGGACCTCTTGAACTGAAAAATGCCATGTGATCCGTTTCTTCCTCTAAAACCGTCCGCAAAACTGCAGAAGAAGATTTTTTATCTTTTTCTTCAATTGCATTTCGCAGTTGTTCTCCATGTTCGCGTGTAATCGTTACTGCAGGAACAGGCTGAATTTCTTCCGTGCCGGCAGCAAACGATCCAGCTACATTATTGTATATCAGTACTGCATCTGCTCCGGCCTTGCGTGCGTTTACAATTTTTCGGATTAAAGGAATGCCGCCGCGTTCAATTAATACTGCTTTTCCTTTTATTGATTTTAAATCTTCCTTCATCCCAAGGCCGCCATCAACCAACGGCAGATCGCGACGGAACTGCCATGGAGCAGTTCCTTGAATAGGCTGAATAGATATAGATAGTTCCGGCTGGTTAAATAAGGTTATTTTTGGCATGCGCAATGGTGGAATGGAAGCTCCCACTGATATAGCTTTATCTGCTGTGCCCGGCGACCCTACACTCCACATGGCAGGGCCGCTGTTCCCGCTTGAAGTAACTGCAACGATTCCAGCTTCAGCTGCTTTATCAAGAGCTTCACTTGTCGGCCAGTCCGGCCCGTTAATAGGGCTTCCGAGGGAAAGGTTTAAAATATCCACCTCATCCTCAATTGCTTTATCAATAGCTGCCAATATTTGCTCAGTAGATCCCTGGCCTCCTGGTCCAAGGGCGCGGTACATATATAGATCAGCTTCTGGTGCTACTCCTCTGACGGTTCCATTTGCACCAATTATTCCTGCAACATGGGTACCATGCATCGTTTCTTTTCCTTCTTTGTCTTTTCCTTCTAGAGGATTATCATCCTTATCTACAAAATCATATCCGCCTTTATAATTACGATGCAAATCAGGATGATTATAATCTATACCTGTGTCTATGATTCCCACTTTAATTCCTTTCCCTGTTAGGTGTACGCCGCGCTGGTCAAGCAGTCCACGGATTGCTTCTGCTCCAATAAAGGGTACACTATCTTTCAGGGATGTGTTATAAGCTGCGGATTCATCTGCCCGCTTCACTCCTTCAACAGTCGAAAGGAGATCTAATTGAGAGGGATATAATTTAACGGCAAGCCCCTTAAACCCTTTTTTATAGGAGCGGAGAATTTCTATATTTGGAATGCCGTTTTCAAGTTTTTCCCGAACTTCCTTTAAGGTTGTATTATCTTCAACAGCAACGATAGCTGTCTCTGGCTTTTCCTGCGCATGCGAAGTTTTCATGAAGCCTTTATCCGTAAAAGAGGCTGTCACACATATAATGACGGCAAGGAGGATCATTATTACTTTTTTTTGCTTCGTTAAAGCCTCCTTTTTGTTGTTTTTTTTCATTTTTTTGCTCCTCCTGTCCCTAAAAAATCTTGCTTCTATTTATGTTGCAGCAAGCAATAAAAATTATTCGAAATAATTATTGGAAGAAGGACAGGAGGGTGAGAGAACCGATAACTCGAGGGAATAAAAAAAAGCTCCAACAGGAATCTTACTGCTGAAGCTATTTTATATTATTTTGTGCCAAATAAACGGTCTCCGGCATCGCCTAGACCTGGCACGATATATCCTTTTTCGTTTAGTTTTTCATCAAGTGATGCTAGATAAATATCTACATCAGGGTGTGCTTCTTGCACAATTTCTACGCCTTCCGGAGCAGCAATCAAACACATCAGCTTAATATTGCTTGCCCCGCGCTTTTTCAAACTTGTAATAGCTTCTACAGCAGAACCGCCAGTAGCCAGCATTGGATCGACAACAATGAATTCCCGTTCTGCTACGTCACTCGGGAGCTTCACATAATATTCCACTGGTTTTAATGTTTCCGGATCGCGGTACAACCCAACATGGCCCACTTTAGCTGCCGGTATGAGCTTTAAGATACCATCAGACATGCCAAGACCTGCTCTTAATATTGGGACGATGCCCAATTTCTTACCTGCCAGCGTATGGGATTTCGCTGGCCCTACAGGTGTTTCCACAGTTACTTCCTGCAATTGAAGATGTCTGGTAATTTCAAAAGCCATCAATGTTGCTACTTCATCTACCAGCTCTCGAAACTCTTTTGTTCCGGTGGAAACGTCTCGGATAAACGTCAGCTTATGCTGGATTAATGGATGATCTAATACATGTACCTTCCCCATATAAGAAATCGGCTCCTTTGCAACCCCGGCTACAGCCGGGGAAATATTATCTAATTAACTGTTCAACGGACAGGTTCATTCTTTTGAAATTCTACAGAAAAACATAAACACCTTCAAGGTCTGACAAAAAGGCCAATGATTCAGATTATTTATATTTGGAAAAAACTTAAGTGAATGACTAGGCTGCTGGTGGAGCTTATTTTAAACTGGTGGCTGTGAAGGGCGTAACGAAATTTCACACCGGTCTTGGTAACCGACCTGTAACTCCAGTCTCTTTTTCAGGATCCCACTCCTCTTCGACCTAACCCATACACTTTAGTTATAAAAAAAACTGAGCCCGATGTGCTGTGGACCCAGTTCCAGTTTCGCTTTATTTTACAGACAGAAATTCATACATAGGGAATTGTTCTGTTAAGGCGTCTACTCTCTCAGCAGCCGCTTTTAAGGATTCTTCATGGTCATGATTTTTCAAAGTAAGAGCCATGATGGAACCAATTTCGTCCATTTCTTTTTCTCCGAAACCTCTAGAAGTTACAGCTGCCGTACCAATACGGATACCGCTTGTTACAAAGGGGCTTTCCGGATCAAACGGAATAGCATTTTTATTGGTAGTCAAACCAACTTCATCCAATGCTTTTTCAGCAACTTTTCCTGTAATACCAAGGCTTTGCAAGTCCAAAAGCAATAAGTGATTGTCTGTCCCGCCAGATACAAGGTCGATGCCCTCACTTTTCAAGGCTTCTGCTAAACGCTTCGCATTTTTCACGATGTTTTCTGCATAGGTTTTAAAATCGTCTTGCAGCACTTCTCCAAACGATACTGCTTTTGCTGCAATAACATGCATTAATGGTCCGCCTTGCAATCCAGGGAAAACAGCTTTATCTATTTTCTTAGCAAATTCTTCTTCGCACAAAATTAAGCCTCCGCGAGGTCCGCGCAATGTCTTATGCGTGGTTGTCGTTACAAAATGAGAATGCGGAACTGGATTAGGATGTACGCCTGCTGCGACAAGTCCTGCGATATGAGCCATGTCCACCATTAGATAGGCGCCAACTTCATCAGCAATCTCACGGAACTTTTTAAAATCTATTTCGCGTGGATAAGCACTGGCACCAGCGACGATCATTTTAGGCTTATGCTCTTTTGCAGCTTCTATCACGGCATCATAATCAATTGTCTGATCTTCTTTTGTCACACCGTATTCTACAAAGTTATACTGGATACCACTGAAGTTAACGTGACTTCCGTGAGTTAAATGGCCGCCATGGGAAAGGTTCATGCCTAGTACAGTATCTCCGTGTTCAAGTGCTGTAAAATATACAGCCATGTTTGCCTGCGCACCGGAATGAGGCTGCACGTTTGCGTGTTCTGCTCCAAAAATCTCTTTTGCGCGGTCACGAGCCAAATCTTCTACAGTATCTACATGTTCACAGCCGCCATAATAACGACGTCCTGGATAACCTTCTGCATATTTATTTGTTAAAACCGAGCCTTGTGCTTCCATGACAGCACGGCTTACAAAGTTTTCAGATGCAATTAACTCAATTTTTTCGCGCTGCCGGCAGAGTTCGTCCTTAATCGCTGCAAAAACATTTGGATCTTGATTTTTGATGGTTTCCATAAAAAATGTTTACCCCTTTCTTTCCTATGCATCTCTCTCGTTCATTCGTGTTTCTCACTTATTTTTTCATTCAACGCATATTGTAACATGAATAAATGGTTAAAATCCGTATTTTAATTTAAAAAAAGATAAAAATATTAAGTTTTTAGAACGAACACCTTCAGAAGCGTGTTGAATAAAGCATTATTACTCAGGATATTTTGCTCTGGTTCCGCCTATAAGTTTAGGTCTTGTTTTAGCCATCGTAACATGTGCATTTCCTATGGATTTAACTTCACTGCGAATAGGAACAGCGACATGTTTTAAGTGCATTCCAATAAATGTGTCTCCGATATCGATACCAGCGTCCGCTTTTATATGCTCAACTACGACAGGATCTGAAAATTGTTCATATGCATGCGTACTCATCGCCCCGCCTGCTTTACGGTGGGGAATTGCAGTTACTTCTTCAAGCCGAAAAGCTCTGGCTGTTTCTCGTTCTATTACAAGTGCACGGTTTATATGTTCACAGCTCTGAAATGCAAGATGAACTCCTGTATCTTTTTTAAATTCCGTAAACACTTCATATAAAGCTTTTGCTGCATCCTCTGATCCAGCCGTGCCAATTTTCTCTCCTATGACTTCACTTGAACTGCATCCGATAACAAATATATGATTTTGATCCAGCCTGATGTGTGATGAAATAGTGTTCAGACAGATTCTTAAGGATGATTGCCATTGTTTTGCTGCATCATTCATGATGATCACCTCTTATTTAAGGTATCATAAAAATGAGAATTTCGGAAAAATAATGATTTAAGGCGAAAAAGAAGAAACGGACCCTTAAAAGGTCCGTCCTGCCAGGCATTTACTTTTCTTCGATAGCCATCATTTTATCTACACGCTTAGCATGGCGGCCGCCTTCAAAGTCTGTTTCCAGCCACGCTTTCACAATTTCACCAGCAAGCCCGGGGCCAACAATCCGCTCTCCCATTGCAAGAATGTTAGAGTCATTATGAGCTCTAGTTGCTTTTGCACTGAATACATCGTGAACAAGAGCACAGCGGATTCCATCTATTTTGTTAGCTGAAATAGACATCCCAATACCGGTACCGCAAATTAATATACCTTTGTCCACTTCCCCAGCGGCTACTTTTTCTGCCACCGGCAGCGCAAAATCTGGATAATCTACAGAATCTGTACAGTCACAACCAACGTCTTCAAAATCGATATTCATATCTTCTAATACTTTTATAACTTCTACTTTAAGCTTGTACCCTGCGTGATCAGAGCCTATAGCAAGTTTCACGACAGTCATCCTTTCTTTTATCTTTTCTTTTATGTTCTCACGTTCCCGTCACGTTGTAAATTTTTCTATCGTATTTTTAAGCTGCTCTGCTTGTTTGGACAGATCATGTCCTTTGTCTGGACAAGCGCGGATAACATCTGATTGGATTTCCGCAGCAGAAGAAACTTCAGCTGCCCCGGCCGAAGTTTCTTCTGCAATCGCTGCTACTTCTTGTGATTCCCTTGAAGTATTTTCGATCGCTTGCATTTGCTGATCAATCAGCGAAGTGATGTCCTGCACTGCTGCAGCTACCCCTTGAACAGTGGTTTCCATTTCAGTAAAAGCGCTGCTTGTCTCTGTTCCTTTTTCTGATTCACTATTAGCCACTTTAACTTGTTTTTCTATTTTCGAAACGACATTCTGAACTTCAGATTGAATATTTTGGATAAGCTCCCGAACACCTTGAACAGCTTTTGAGCTTTCATCTGCCAGCTTTCTCACTTCATCAGCGACAACGGCAAATCCTTTTCCATGCTCACCAGCCCGGCGCAGCTTCTATGGAGGCGTTCAAGGCCAGAAGATTGGTTTGTTCCGAAATATCTCCAACCAATCCAATAATTTCTTCTACTTTTTCAGCCTGTTGATTGAGTGCTTCTACTGCATGTAATGATGCTTGATTATCAGCTTCTAATTGTTTGATTCCATCTACAAGAGAATGAATTACTGTTTTACTGGTATTTAATGTATTTACCATTTCCTTAGCAGACACATCAGATTCATTCGCTTTTGTTTGCACTTGTGCCGCAATACGAGTGACATCCTCCATCGACTCTGCTGTATTTTGAATAGCTTGTGCCGAATGCTCTGCGCCGGCAGCGATTTCCTCTACCGTGCTTGATATGTTGACTGCTTTTTTGGAAGCTTCATCTGATGCCTGTGTAATTTCTGATACTTTACTGCTAGTCTGTTTAAAATTGTTTTCAATATCTGTGACCATTATACGCAGACTTTTAAGCATATCATTAAAAGCCGAACCAAGCCCTCGTAATTCATCGTCTGAATTTGCGACTTCTACATCATCTTGTAGGTCACCGAATGCTGCCTTCCGAGCTGAAAATTCAAGGCGTTTTAGCGGCTTTGTAAGAAGTGGAGCTGATAAAAATAAGCTAAAATGCCGCTCCACAGCCAGCCCAGTACTAAAGTTAAAACAATAAATACATCTTTGAAATCCCCCATAATTCAGGAATCATATCAGCCAGTACAAAAATAAAAAACGCACTGACTCCGTATGTTACGACAGACAGGGCGCTGATCCCCATTACCAGCTTTTTGCGAATACTGAATCGATACGAGTTTTCCTTACTTCCCCTCATTGTTGGACACCTTTCTTATTACATATTTTTTATTTTCTTTAAAACCGCTTCGAGCAGCTGATCCATTTCTTCTGCAGTTGCCCGGTATGTCTCAGTTGTCCCCCCAATTGGATCAAGGATATCCCCCATATCCTTCTCTGCTTCCACGGCAAATTCTTTTAATGTAAATATTTTATCGGCAGCTTGAGGATAAGTATGAACAACCATTTCGTGATGACTTTTTGTCATCGTCAAAATAATATCAGCCCAATTAACTAAGTCCTCGGTCAAAGGTTTGGATTCGTGCTCTAAAGTGATATTCTTTTCGTTTAATACCTCCATTGTTCCGTCGGACGCCGGCATTCCTGCGATTGCATGGATTCCGGCTGATTGTACTTCTATATTATTATCAATTTTTGCACGGAACAATGCTTCTGCCATCGGACTCCGGCACGTATTTCCAGTACATACAAACAGCACATGTTTTATGATGGCTTCCACATCCTTCCTTTGTTATTTTAGCTTGATCCTATTCTATTTTACCACATATTACAATTTAGATTATAACAATAATTTTAAGCCGAAGCTTAACAAAATAATTCCTCCGAAGATTTCGCCATAACGCCCAAAAGTATGCTGAAGATGCTTTCCTAATGCTAGTCCGACCCAAGTAAAGAAAGCACTGAACAATCCGAACATTAAAAGCACTGGTACTAGAGCAGCATTTAAAATGCCTAATGTAATTCCAATTGAAAAGCTATCCAAACTCACCAGCACAGCAAAAAACAACATTCCGGCTCCACGGGGGAAAATGACTCCTCCCGATCGGTCGGTGCTTTTCCATCCTGCCCACATCATTTGAACACCAATTATAAACAGGAGAATACCACCGGTGATAATCGCCATTTTTTCAAAAGATGAAGCGATCAAACGTCCTCCGTATAGACCGATAAAAGGCATTAGCATGTGAAAAAACCCTACAATAAAGGCTGTTAACAGCTTGTTTATCTTTTCTGCACCTTTCATAGCTATTGCCAGTGACATCGAAAAGGCATCCATGCTCAAAGCAGAAGCCATAGTAGCTAGTATAATCCATCCGCCCATACCCCGTCTCCTTTCCGGACATGCTTATACACTCTATGCAAGTCCAGAAAGGAACATTCAAAAAGAAAGCGTACAAGCATTCTATGTGATGCCTAATCAGAACAGAGACGTGGTCTTGAGACAATCCAAGAAAGTATATTATTTTTCATACGCATCGGCCGCTTTTTCAAGTCGGTTCATGATTGCCAGCCCCACGCCTTTTGTGCTAAATGTTTCACACAAAATAATATCCGCTTCTGTGCGATCTGCCTGGCGGAGATTATCATATAATTGGGCTGCAATATATTCTAGGTTGTTTATAGATCCCAGGGAAACAAAGGTATCGGCTGCATGTTCTAAGTCTCTCTTGTGTTCTTCTACGGCTAATACTGCTACTTTGTTTCCTTTATTTTGTTCTTGTTTGATGCGGTTTAAGATTACTTTTTTATTTCCGTTTAACAATATTAAAGGTGCTTCTGGAGCGTAATGACGGTACTTCATGCCTGGAGCTTTCGGAGACTCAGTCGTTATATTTGCTTGATTTTCCTCTTCCCAGCCACTGATGCCTACTTGATTTTTTCCTAATACATCTTCTAGTTGTTCTTTTGTAATTCCGCCGGGGCGAAGAATCCACGCCTTTTCTCCTGTGCAATCAACCACGGTGGACTCCAATCCATAACCAGAGGGACCTCCATCCACAATTCCAGCTATCCGGCCATTCAAATCATGTTTCACATGCTCAGCTTTCGTCGGACTAGGTCTTCCAGATCGATTTGCACTTGGAGCAGCTACCGGCACTTCTGCTTCTTTGATTAATGCACGCGCAATTGGATGATCAGGCATACGTACAGCTACTGTAGATAACCCGGCTGTCACTTTTTCGGAGACTGCTTCTTTTTTTGGCACAATAAGCGTCAGTGGTCCCGGCCAAAAGCAGTCCGCTAATTGTCTCGCCAAATGAGGTACCGATGAAGCCAATTCAGTTAATTGCTTTTGATCGTCGATGTGAACAATAAGGGGGTTATCTCCCGGCCTTCCTTTTGCTTCAAAAATCTTTTCCACCGCTGCGTCATTAGTTGCATCGGCTCCCAGTCCATAAACTGTTTCTGTCGGGAATGCAATAACTTCGCCTCTCTTTATCCACAAACCCGCTTCTTTTATACCGGGTTCTGAAAAGCTTTTGCCTTCAAAGTTATCCACATCCCAGACTGTTGTTTGTTTATAACTCATGTTTTTCACCCTTTATTTTGATCCCTCAACCCCTATTATTATAAGAATGTATAAGGCATTATGGCAATTAAAAAAAGTTACCCACAAGAGAAACCCAACCTGTAGATAACTTATATACCCCCTTTATATTAGGGATTTCATGACATTTTTTCAGCTTTTCCCAAACCATTCATTCCACTTTTCCACAACGAAAAAGGAGTATTCTTTTTCTTCATCTACCTTATCCTGGTTTTTTTCCACAGAATCCACAGTTTTACTATTGTTATCCACATATCCTTTTTCGTTTTGAGCAGGGTCTTCTTCATCATCTGTTGAAATAAAACATAATGGCGGGAATAAGACGCACCACCAATTTTCTCCTTCGCCTTCTCCAATAGAAACAACCAACGCTTCATAATTCCCTGCAGGATATACCAGCGGTCCATAAATTCTTGTCGGAAACTCCACTTGATCTTTTAAAGCTATGGAAAAGCTGTGAGAGGAACCACTGTTATTTATCACTTCTTGAACAATGTTCTCTAGGTTAGAAAGATTGTCATCAATTGTTTTCCTTGCTTCTTCCTTTTCTGACAACCCTTCAACCAGTGTACGTATTTCTTGATTTACTGCATCACGTACTTTTCTTTTAAGAATCTGTTCTTCTGGCGAATCGTCATGGGCAAGAATCCGGAGACGAATTGCTTCTTCAGGGATAGCATTTACTCCAGGATTGGAAGCTGAAGCATTTTGCTGCTGTTCCATTTGCAGCCATGCGATAAGTACAAGAAAAATAACATATATAAGTGCTTTATTTCTCATCGGCCTGGCACCGTCCTTTCAGCATCAGTGTGGACAGTGCCGCCATTCCTTAAACAGATAATCGCTCGACAATATTTTTAAGAACTTGTACGTTCAGAAGCCTTGCCTCTTTCACAAAATATCATGCGATCTTTTCCATTTATATCTAAACGGACGCTTACCTTTGCATCAGGAAGAGCTTTTTTAAAAATCGCTGCGGCCGTATCTCCTTGATTAACTCCTATTTCAAAGGCAGCCAGACCGTCCTCCTTTAAAATCGCAGGCAGAGAAGCAGCCATCTTTCGGTAACAGTGCAAACCATCGTCTCCTTCACCGATAAGCGCCAATTGCGGTTCATATTCTTTTACGAGGGGATCAAGCTCCTCCCATTCCTTTTTCGGTATATAAGGAGGATTTGATACGATTACATCAAACATCCGCCCTGTTTTTATTAAAGGTAATAATAAATCTCCTTGCAGAAAATCGATATGGGCTCCTAATGCTTTTGCATTTTTGGCAGCCATGTTCAATGCCATTTCGTTTATATCAACGGCTGTAACCTTAATTTGTTTAAGTTCAAGAGCAAGGGTAATCGCGATCGCTCCACTGCCTGTACCAATATCCGCAGCTGCTGCATTTTGTTTGTTCTGCTGTTTAAGCCACGAGATTACTCCATCAACCAACTCTTCTGTTTCAGGTCTTGGAATCAGCACATCTTCACTAACGTTAAAACGTCTGCCGTAAAACTCTTCATACCCCATTAAATGCTGGACTGGTATGCCTTTGCTGTGAAGTATGACATCCCTCTGAAAAGCCTGCCAAACATCTTCTTGCAGATTCTCTCTTCTAGAAAGATGAAATTCGGTCCAGCTCACATCTAAATGATGCCTCATTAATAAATCAGCGGCTCTTTGTTCTCTGTTGTTTTCTGCTAAAAAAGAAGAAGCCCACTGCAGGGCTTCAAATACGAAGGCTGGCTTTATCATGATTCGCCCGCCTTTTCCATCATTTCTGCTTGTTCTTCTACAATAAGAGAATCGATGATTTCATCGAGTTCACCTTGTAAAATCTGATCCAGCTTTTGAACCGTTAAATTAATTCGATGGTCTGTCACACGGCTTTGCGGAAAATTATACGTGCGAATCCGTTCAGAACGGTCGCCAGTTCCGACAGCAGACTTACGATTTTCTGCATATTCGGCTTCTGCTTCTCTTTGGTACATATCATAAATTCGGGCGCGAAGTACTTTCATCGCTTTGTCTTTATTTTTTATCTGGGATTTTTCATCCTGACAAGACACCACGATACCCGTTGGTTCATGCGTTAATCTTACCGCAGACATGGTTGTGTTAACACTCTGTCCGCCCGGCCCGCTTGAAGCAAAGGTATCCACACGGATATCCTTTTCATGGACCTCTACTTCGACTTCTTCTGCTTCCGGCAGCACTGCTACCGTAGCGGTAGACGTATGAATACGGCCGCCTGATTCGGTGCTTGGCACCCGCTGTACACGATGAGCACCGTTTTCATATTTCATTTTAGAATAAGCGCCTTCTCCATTAATCATGAAAATAATCTCTTTATATCCGCCCAGCTCTGTAGGACTTGCCTCAATCACTTCAGCCTTCCAGCCGTTTTTCTCTGCAAACCGGGAATACATTTTATAAAGATCACCGGCAAACAGTGCAGCTTCATCGCCTCCGGCTGCGCCGCGCACTTCTACAATAACATTTTTATCATCGTTTGGATCCTTCGGCAAAAGCAGAACTTTAAGCTTTTCTTCCAGTTCTTCCTTCTTTTCCGAAAGCTCTTCAATTTCCATTTTAACCATATCTTCCATCTCGTCATCCATGCTCTCTTCAAGCATAGATTTTGCATCATCAAGCTGAGATGTTACTTCCTTGTACTTTCGATAGGTCTGAACGGTTTCTGCGATATCGGATTGTTCTTTTGAATGTTCTCTTAATTTTTTTGAATCATTAATTACTTCCGGATCACTTAGTAATTCATTTAATTCTTCATAACGATTCTCTACGGCTTGTAATCGATCTAACACAAGCGTTCACCTCTTTATCCGTTGCATAACAGTACAATTATAATACAATACCATTCTTCCGTCAAAGCTGAAGAAAAAGGTTTTTATTTTTCATAATAGGGAATAATACCTGCTAGGGTTTAGGACATTTACATAAGGGGGATTTTTCATGGATTATGTTATTGTAGGAGGAGATGCAGCCGGCATGAGTGCTGCTATGCAAATAGTCCGAAACACAGAAAATGCTAATATAACAACGCTTGAAATGGGTAAAATTTATTCTTATGCTCAATGCGGCCTGCCTTATGTTATCAGCGGGGCTGTGGAGAGCACAGAAAACTTAATAGCAAGAGATATTAAGACTTTCCGTGAAAAATACGGCATTGATGCTCGAGTGTTTCACCAGGTCACAGCTGTAGATACAGAGAAGAAGATAGTAAAAGGAAAAAACCTTGAAATAAACCAGCCTTTTGAACTGCCTTATGATAAACTTCTTATTGCCACAGGCGGATCTCCTATCATACCAGACTGGAAAGGTCGAGATTTAAGAGGAATTCATGCGCTTAAAACCATTCCGGATTTGGAAAATATTATCGATGACCTTAAAGGAGTAAAAGACGTAACCATTATCGGCGGCGGATACATCGGACTTGAACTTGCCGAGAACTTAGTGGAAACAGGACGTCATGTGAGAATCATCGAAAGAAATCATCGTATTGCCAAAATGTTTGATGAAGATATGGGAGATATTGTCATGGATGAGGCAAAAAAACATGGCGTAGAACTGGCGTTAGAAGAATCTGTGGAAGCTTTTGAAGGGACAGAGGCTGTTCAAAAAGTTGTTACCGATCAAAACGAATATGAAACGGATCTGGTCATTGTGTCTACAGGTATTAAACCGAACACTGATTTCGTGAAAGATACCGGTATTATTTTAAAAAATAATGGAGCTATACAGGTAAACCGCTATATGGAAACAAATATAGAAGACATTTATGCAGCAGGAGATTGTGCAACTCAATTTCACCGTTTGAAAGAAAAAGATGATTATATTCCACTTGGCACTCATGCAAATAAACAAGGCCGTGCGGCCGGACTGAATATGGCTGGAAAACCAAAGGCGTTTCAAGGAATTGTGGGAACTGCCATTCTGCGTTTTTTCGACTTAACGCTGGCAAAAACCGGTTTGTCTGAGACAGAAGCAAAGCAGATGAAGTTTCCTTATGACACCATTCTTCATACCGGCACAAACATTGCCGGATATTTTGAAAACAAGAAAAAGCTTCATATAAAAATCATTTACCGAACCGATAATGACCTGGTGCTCGGCGGTCAGGTTATTGGGGAATCCGGAGCTGATAAACGGATTGACGTATTAGCAACGGCACTATTTCACCGGATGTCGCTGGGAGAATTTGAAGACCTCGATTTATCTTACGCTCCGCCATTTAATGGAGTCTGGGATCCGATTCAGCAAACGATACGACGAGCTAAATAAAAAACGGATCAAAAGCAGAAAGGGCAGGTAAGTCCCTGCGCTTTTCTCTCTTTTGATCCACATCATGGCAGCTTTTATCTCGGCATAATACCATTCACTCATTCATTACTTGCACATTTACTTCATACCGTGGAATCTCTTGTTTATATTCCTTCCGAAGTTCTGTAAGCTTTTGCTCTTTCTCTTTTTTCCCCCATGAATTATCAGCATTTACATATAAATAAGCATGCCTGCCGCCAAAAGTGACATACATTGGGGAAAATCCGTGCCGCTTTGCAATGCGTTCTACCATATCTTTGTCACTGCCCTGCGTTTGTTTATTTGTTGTCATGGAAATATTACCCGGCCCCTGGTTGTAATCAGAGGGACTGCTTTGATTAATGGCTTGATCATCAGCGTCTGGGGAAAGATCGTTTTGACAAGCAGATGTGCATAAAAGTGTGCCAACTACAGCAATGATTGCCGACCTTTTCATTCTAACAACCCCTTTACAGAAACCATTTTTACAGTTCCTGCATCTTTAGGGTTTCCAGATTTGAAGGTCTCATTCTTCAACCTATATTTACTCCGCTTCTTTCCATTCCCATTCTTCCATGACGACTGCTTCTCTGGCAGCTAAACCGTCTCCCATTTCTGGCGGATAAGTCTGCTCCCATTTTACAGTTGTTCCGTTATTTTCTATTCCAATGACAGTTAGATACGAGTACTCGGCCCCTTCAAAGGTAGCGGCATAATCTCCAAAGGTCAGATTTTTTCCCTCTTCTTTTTGAACGAGCTCGTAACCTTGCGCTTCATATTCTTCTTCCCATTCAGCTGCTTTTTCTTCCATGGTCTCATTTGCTCGGGCCGAGGATTCTTGAATCGTCCAAACAGGAGTATCAGTCTGCTCCTGCTCTGGCGTAAACGCAGCATATATTGCTATTTCATTTTCCTCTGTAACTTCTGCCTGAAAATGCTCAGGAATATAAGTGGAAAACGAAAAACCTGTCTCCTCTAGAAGTTTGAATGTGTCTGTTTCCTCCATTCCTTCAATCAAGTAAGAAATTTCTTTTTCAGAATCCCTTTTTTCGGAAGGTTCCGTATTCGGTTCTTCGAACACATTATTATTGTTTTCCTCGTCATCAATATTATGACGCTCTTCATATTCCCGGTTATCATAAGGCGCCAGATGCGCACCTTTATCTTCACCATCAGGAGAAACATCCGACTGGCTGACGACTAATAACCCTGCAAGGGAAGCAGCTGCTATAGCTCCAACGGTAGTGCCTAACCAAGAGAATCGGATTCTACGCTTTGGCTTAGAATATTTCACATGCGCCCAAATGCGATCTGGTGTTGTTTGGTCCGGCATGCGGTCATACTCTTCTTTTAATTGCCTCATTTGCTCATCAAAAGAATTATTCATGAATCACACCTGCTTTCTCATACCATTCTTTCAGCTGTTTTCTAGCCCTCATCACCCTTGTTTTGATCGCAGTTTCCGAATCACCGGTAACTTGACTGACCTCCCGATACGTTTTATCATGGAAATAATGCAAAATCAAAGGAATACGATACTTTTCAGGTAACGATTTAATGGCTTCGTGTAATTTCGAGTTGTCTTCACTGCTGTCTGTTTCTCCATATATTTTCCGCTTACTTTTTTCTTTCACAGCCTGGATATTTCGTTTTTGCCTTTTCTCTTTTCGTATTAAGTCTCTTGCCGTATTTAAGGTAATGGAATAGAGCCAAGTCGTAAATGTTCCCCCTGAAAAAGAAGAAATGGATCGATAAACTTTTAAAAATACTTCTTGTGTCACATCTTCTACACTCGAGGGATGGACTCCGATTTGGAAAGCGAACTTTTGAACCGTTCGATAATACCTTTCAATTAACACTTGAAAGGCTGCATCCTCTCCAGATCGGGCCCGCTCTATCAATTCATGATCGCTCATCACGGTCCCTCCGTTTATTTTTAATGGTGTAACGTTCGATTAATCAAGAAAGTTACAAAAACGTACATAAGATGTGCTGATTTTTTGTGATGCGTCACGTGGTAAAAAAAACGCTTCTAACTGATTTATACAGCAGAAGCGTCAAAATGTATAAGAACTTATGTTATTTTGTTTTTAATTGCAAGATTAACGGATTTTTCCGGCTTACCCGGCACTTCATGGCAGTGACGGCAGCGCGGCTCATAGGATTCGTCTGCACCGACTAATATTATTTCATCATTATAATGAGCAGGCTTACCATCAATAAGCCGCTGTGTTCTAGAAGCAGGCGATCCGCAGCAAGGACAGACGGCTTGAAATTTTGTTACATCTTCAGCCACGGCCATCAGTTCTCTTACCTGCTTAAACGGTTCTCCACGAAAATCCTGATCCAGCCCTGCCAGGACAACACGGATGCCATTATTCGCTAGCTGCTGAGCGACAGGTACAATATCTTCATCAAAAAACTGAGTTTCATCCACTGCTACCATTTGCACGTCTTCTTCTAATTCTTCGAGGATTTCTGCAGAGCCTGTTACTGCTTTAGCCCACACTTTCGTGCCATTGTGAGATACCACTTCTTCATCGCTGAAACGATTATCTAATACTGGTTTAAATACAACCACATTTAATTGGCCATAAGCAGCGCGGCGGACACGCCTGATCAATTCTTCAGATTTACCGGAGAACATGCTGCCGCATATGACCTCCATCCAACCTTCTTTTCTGATCACATACATGAAACTCACACCTTATCAAACATTCATTAAGAGAGATCTTCCGTTTTTCTGTCTTTATTTTCCCCGAATTGGTCGTCTTAAGCAATAAGAAAAAGTATGTACTTTTTTATTCATGAACAAAAGCGCAAGCGCCCTGATCAGCCTCGACAGGTAAATGTTCTCCAGTCACTAAAAGGCGCTCTTACTTCCACAGGATGTGGTGACTTTTGCGTTGCGAACACGATGTTCGCGATTCTAGCAAAAGTTCCAAACCGTCTTGGGCCTCCGAGAGGCTGGGCGCTGAAGCTAGACGCGGATCAAACAATATGGAGATAGTTATCCACAACTTATAAAAACATAATTTCCTAAACAATAAAAAAAACAGGCAAGTGGCGTTCCCTTGCCTGTTTCAACCTGCAAGACTTTACTTGAGATTGTATTTCTTTTTGAAACGGTCGATACGTCCGCCTGCATCGGCAAGCTTTTGCTTCCCAGTGTAAAACGGATGAGAATCGGAGCTGATTTCTACTTTAATAAGAGGATATGTGTTTCCGTCTTCCCATTCAATCGTTTCTTCTGAACCTTTTGTAGAACCGCTCAAAAATTTAAAACCTGTGCTTGTATCCATAAACACTACTTTTTTGTAATCTGGATGGATTTCTTGTTTCATCGTTTTCACTCCTTCCGACCTGATGTCTTATGATGATGACATACCTGTGAACTTTACATCATCACAATATGTCAGAGTCTATTTCACACATAACGAGATTATATCAAGGGGCAGACATTTTTTCAACACACTTCATACAAAATCCTCATCTCCCCTGAAAACTTTTACCTTCGGCCTGCCGCTGTTCCTTTTGATTTATCTTTTTCCATTTCCTCAAAAAATTCATCATTTGTTTTTGTCTGTTTCAATCGGCGAATAAAGTGGTCCACAAATTCAGGGGAGTCGTTCATCGTTTTACGAATAGCCCATAGGTTTTCTAAATGGTCTTTAGAAACAAGCAATTCTTCTTTTCTGGTACTAGAACGGCGAATATCGATGGATGGGAAGATTCTGCGCTCTGCTAAGCGGCGGTCCAGATGCAGTTCCATATTCCCCGTGCCTTTAAATTCTTCATAAATCACGTCATCCATTCGAGAACCCGTATCAACGAGAGCTGTTGCCAAAATCGTTAAGCTTCCGCCTTCTTCAATATTACGCGCCGCACCGAAAAAACGTTTTGGCCGGTGGAATGCTGCAGGGTCAATACCACCCGATAAGGTCCGGCCGCTCGGAGGGATGACGAGGTTGTACGCTCTGGCTAAACGAGTGATGCTGTCCATCAGTATAACTACATCTTTTTTATGTTCTACAAGCCTCATCGCTCGTTCGAGGACAAGTTCTGCTACCTTAATATGGTTTTCAGGCAACTCGTCAAAGGTAGAACTTACAATATCTCCGTCTACAGAGCGCTCAATATCCGTTACTTCTTCTGGACGTTCATCTACTAAAAGTACAATCAACTCGGTTTCCGGGTGATTTTCTGTGATGCTGTTTGCTACTTCTTTTAAAAGCGAAGTTTTCCCTGCTTTTGGCGGAGCTACAATAAGACCGCGCTGTCCAAAACCTACCGGTGTGATCAAATCAATCAAGCGGGAGCTGATTCGTCCCGGCTTATTTTCTAAAGTCATGCGTCTTTCTGGATAGAGAGGGGTCAGCGCCGGAAAATGAGGCCTTTCCTTTGACGTATCCGGGTCTTCTCCATTCACCGCTTCTACCATCAATAAACCGTGATATCGTTCTGTATCTTTTGGAGGCCGAACTTTTCCTGAAATTTTGTCGCCATTTCTTAAACTGAACCGGCGGATTTGGGAAGCTGAAATATAAATATCCTCTGAACTTGGCAAATAATTGATAGGGCGTAAAAATCCGTAGCCTTCGGTCTGAATAATTTCAAGAACGCCCTCCATAAACATTAATCCGTCTTTTTCTGCTTGTCCTTTTAAAATAGCAAATATTAATTCTCGCTTCGTCAGCTTGCTGTAGTAGGAGACTTTATATTCTTTTGCTAAACTGTACAGCTCCTTCAGCGTTTTATTTTCTAATTCTGCTATGTTTACACTCAAAAATCGTCACCACTTTTCTTCTTATTCATTCTTTTATTTATCTATCAATACACCATATTATTTCATCATGAGAGTTCGTATTATGGATGGGATGGGTCAAACCCTTTTTAGGGAAACGTTCCGTTCAAAGGAGTGGAATTGGTGCAGGTCGAATGTCCGCTGAACATTAGTCAGCTCATTCATCCATTAAGTTTTTCATAGGGGGAAAAACGTATGAGCTATTCATCTTTCCTTTATTCCCGCTTCTTAATCATTTTAAACACGTTTTTTTCTTCTGGCAATAGAAAAGATGGCTAAAAGCTGAATAAAAACAGAAAAAAGCTGCTTTAATAAATCGATAGCAGCTTTTTCTATGTTTTTTATGGTTTTATAACAAAATCTGGTTTCTTTTTCACGTTATGTTTACCATCGACAAAGCGGACGGTTCCGGATTTAGCACGCATGACCAGGGATTGTGTAGTGGCATGGGCTCCTTTATAGTGGACACCTTTCAGCAATTCACCATCGGTTACGCCTGTTGCCGCAAATATTGCATCGTCGCCTCCGACGAGATCTTCCATGTGCAAAACACGGTTTATATCTTCAATACCCATTTTCTTACAGCGAGCAAGTTCAGCATCGTCTCTTGGAAGCAGCTTCGCTTGCTGTTCCCCGCCAAGGCATTTCAAAGCAACGGCGGATAAAACACCTTCTGGGGCTCCACCGGAACCGACTAAAATATCAATCCCGGTTTCTTCAAACGCTGTATTCATGGCTGCTGCGACATCACCATCTTGAATAAGTTTTATTCTTGCTCCTGCATCACGTATATCTTGAATCAATTTGCTATGGCGGTCTCTGTTTAATATAGTAACAACGACATCTTCTACATCTTTGCCTTTTGCCTCCGCCACAGCTTTAAGGTTATCTTCAATCGGAGCATTAATATCTACTTTTCCAACTGCCTGTCGTCCGACTGCAATTTTTTCCATGTACATATCAGGAGCATGCAGCAAGTTGCCGTGGTCAGCAACTGCAATTACTGCAAGAGCATTCCACATCCCATTTGCCACGATATTTGTCCCTTCAAGAGGGTCTACTGCCACATCGACCCTGGGACCGTATCCATTGCCGAGTTTTTCATCTATGTAGAGCATCGGGGCTTCATCTTTTTCCCCTTCGCCGATGACCACCGTACCTTTCATCGGGATCGTATCAAATACATCCCTCATTGCACTGGTAGCCGCATCGTCTGCTTCTTCTTTTTTTCCTCTTCCCATCCAGCGTGCTGATGATAATGCAGCTGCTTCCGTAACACGAACAAGTTCCATCGATAAACTTCTTTCCATACCTGTTCCCCTCCTGCTTTATCTTTACCTTAAGAGCTTTTTACTTGTTCTGCTTCTTCTGTGCTGAGCCTTTCTCTCCACACATTTGCTCCTAAAGTTAATAATTTTTCTTCTAAGTCTTCATATCCCCGGTCCACGTGTTCCATTCCAGTGATTTCTGTTACACCCTCTGCCAATAAACCGGCAATAACCAATGCTGCCCCTGCCCTCAAATCACTTGCTTTTACTCTTGCACCTTGCAAGCGTTTTTTTCCGTTTATTAAGGCAGAACGACCTTCTACTTTGATATCTGCTCCCATCCGGCGCAGTTCATCCACATGCTTAAAACGAGCGTTATAAATAGTATCTGTCACTATGCTCGTCCCTTGAGCTTTTGTTAAAAGCACGGTTACAGGCTGCTGCAAATCAGTCGCAAATCCTGGATATACTAGTGTTTTAATATCAATACTCTTTAAATCCGGAGAGGATTGTATCAAGATCTGATCATCCCCTGTCTCGATGCGGACGCCCATTTCCCTAAGCTTGGCTATAAGGGACTCAAGGTGGTCCGGAATAACGTTGTCTATAAGAACTTCTTCTCCCATAGCTGCAGCGGCTATGATATATGTTCCTGCTTCAATCCGGTCGGGGATAATAGAATGAGCACATCCGTTTAATTCATCAACTCCGTCAATCCGAATCACGTTTGTGCCTACTCCTTTAATTTTTGCTCCCATGCTCGTTAACAGAGTAGCTACATCAATGATTTCGGGTTCTTTTGCCGCGTTTTCTATAATGGTACGACCTTCGGCTTTCACTGCAGCAAGCATAATATTAATCGTTGCCCCTACACTTACTACGTCTAAATATATGCGGGCTCCCTGCAGTTTGTCTGCACGCAAATAAATGGCTCCATGCTCATTGGTTACTTTGGCTCCGAGCGCTTCAAAACCTTTGATGTGCTGATCAATAGGCCGAGGCCCAAGGTTGCAGCCTCCTGGAAGGCCGATAGCTGCCCGTTTAAATTTACCAAGCATCGCCCCCATCATATAGTATGACGCTCTTAATTTTTTCACCCTCCCGTTTGGCAAAGGCATAGGAATGACTTTTTTAGGATTAATCGTCATACTGCTGCCTTCATAGGATACAGATGCTCCTATATCCTCCAGCAGGGATGCTAATGTTTCCACATCAGAAATCTTTGGCAGGTTATCAATGGAAACAACGGAATCAGCCAGTATTGCTGCAGGAATTAGTGCTACTGCACTGTTTTTGGCTCCGCTGATATGTATCTTTCCGTTTAAAGGATGTCCTCCTTCAACCATCAACTTTTCCATGAGCGTTTCACTTCCTCATTCATAGTCTCGTTGTGATGATGCTCATCTTTATTTTGTCGGAAGATAAGAAAATATTTTAACGTCTTTCTTTTTATTTTTTTCTTATCTTTTTTTCATTATGGACAACCTCTTGGACGGTTAGACGCACAAGAAGACATCCATATTGAAAAAATTTTCATTTCTGACAAAAAGGGTGAAAGCCCGACATCCTGCTCTGCCGGACTCTTTTTCCTTCATTAGCGGGAACGGTTTTCCCAATCACTGAGAAACTTTTCGATTCCTTGGTCTGTTAAAGGATGCTGTACCAGCTGGGAGATAATTTTCATTGGAAGAGTAGCAATATGCGCACCTCGAGCTGCTGCTTCTGAGACATGAAGAGGGTGGCGTACAGAAGCTGCAATGATTTCTGTATCAATGCCGTGCTCGTTAAAAATTTCTGAAATCTCGCTGATCAAGTCGAGACCATTGTGACCAATATCATCTAACCGGCCTAAAAACGGAGATACGTATGTTGCTCCTGCTCTTGCGGCTAAGAGGGCTTGAACAGAAGAAAATACAAGGGTAACATTGGTTTGGATATTTTCCTCCGAAAAAACCTTAACCGCTTTCAAACCTTCTGTAGTCATAGGGACTTTCACGGTGATATTAGGGGCAACAGCTGCTAAATCCCGCCCTTCCGTAACCATACCTTCCGCTTCTGTAGAAATAACTTCAGCGCTCACGGAACCTTTCACCAGATTTGTAATTTCACGAAGGCGTTCCTTAAAATCGACCCCTTCTTTAGCAACTAAGCTTGGGTTTGTCGTAACCCCAGATAATATGCCGAGTTCGTGAGCTTCTTTTATTTGGTCTAAGCTTGCCGTATCAATGAAAAATTTCATGATATCCCTCCCATTCTTTCAAAATCTTCCATGGTTAAAAGGGAAGAGTTAACAGGCATGAAACAGGAAGAAGCTGTTTGCATGCATATTAACTCTTCTCTACTTCACATTTCCTTATTTAGAAAATGACTTATGCACGATTAGAGGAACCAAATTCGCGCATTTTGCTTTTCACTGTTTCTTTTACAGCATCGCGAGCAGGACCCATATATTTTCTTGGATCATACAGCTCTGGTTTTTCTTCTAACGTTTTGCGTACAGCAGCTGCTGAAGAGATTTGACTTTCGGTATTTACATTAATTTTTGCATGGCCGAAACTGATCGCTTTTTGTACGTCTTCAGCCGGTATACCGGTACCTCCGTGGAGCACAAGAGGAATACCAACGAGGCCGTCAATTTCTTTCATGCGGTCAAACCCAAGGTTCGGTTCACCTTTGTAAGGTCCGTGTACGGAACCTAGAGCAGGCGCAAAGCAATCTACTCCAGTTTTGGAAACTAATTCTTTACACTCAGAAGGAATGGCGTAAGCTGCTTCTGCATCTTCTACAATGACATCATCTTCTTGCCCGCCGATTCGGCCAAGTTCAGCTTCTACGGATACTCCGACAGCATGGGCAACATCTACAACACGTTTAGTGAGTGCAATATTTTCTTCGAGCGGATAATGTGAACCATCGATCATAACGGAAGTAAATCCAGCATGAATAGCTTCTACACACTTTTCAAAACTGGAACCGTGGTCCAGGTGGATTGCTACTGGAACTGTTACGTTATAAGCTTCCATTAAGGATTCTACCATGGCTACTACTGGTTTAAAACCGCCCATGTAGCGAGCTGCACCTTCAGACACACCGCAAATAAGCGGTGATTTTTCTTCTTCCGCTGCTTGCAGGATAGCTTGGGTGAATTCCAAGTTGTTCAAGTTATACTGGCCGACTGCATAATGTTCCGCCTTTGCTTTATCAAGCATTTCTTTCATGGATACTAAAGGCATAAGAAAGTCCTCCTTAATTTTTGGTGCTAATGGAGCCAGCATGTCAAGTTTTGCCCGGTTTGTAAAGAATAAGCTGCGAATCTCTTCGTCAGCTGCGCTCGGGCAGGCGGGCACGACTAGTGTACGCTCCCTCCTTCTCTCCCTTACTTCCTCGACCTTCTTGCTTCTTCTTTCCAATCTTCTGGTCGATTTGCTTCACATACTCTTTTGTACGCATATTTGTTAAGCCGCCAGCTAAGGGTTTATAGGCAGCATGTTTTTCAGCTTTTGCAGCTTTTTCTTTACAACTTTTAACCATTCGCAGCGGTGAGGAAAGCGCTACTATGTAACAGGGCTCAAGAATGAGTTCTCCATTAGTTTCTGCACTCATTATAGCACATCATAATGGAATTTCATCCTCCCCTGTTTTAAAAGTTCATTTCCATCGTGTCCTTTTATTATTTTCTTTTGTTGATGAAACTGATAAATGAGATTTTATTTCTTGCCTTACTTGATCAATATCAAAGGGCTTAGATAAGTAAGAGGAAGCACCAAGTTCTTTGGCATCATTAATTAAATTTAACTCCCCATAAGCTGTCATTAAAATAATCTCCGCGTCCGGTGCGAGCTGCCTTTTTTTTCTTTCTTTTAATATCTCAATTCCATCCATCCCCGGTATTTTCATATCTAATAGCAGCAGGTCCGGATTTTCTTTTTCCATGAATTCTAAAGCCTGGACTCCATTAGATGCTTGATACACCTCATATCCATCTTTCACTAGTACCTCCCTTAATAACACCCTTATTCCATACTGATCATCTACAATGAGAATCTTATGCATGGTTGTCCCCCCTCATTTTCTCTTTCCACCCGTTGTCGGACAATCCGCACAATCTTTCACCTTGCATATATTCCATATATTACATGTCATTTCCTGCTATTAGAAACACTTTCCTGTTGTAAATATTTGAAAAGCTATAGCTATATCAATTTTTCCTTCGGTTTTATTTGTCGTATAATAGGGAAAAAACTGCAGGAAAAGAAAGGCATGGGATAGAAAAATGAAAATCTTTGCTACCCAGCTATACGGAGTATTTCAAAAAATAATAGAACGAGAAGAAGAGGCCTTAGAAGACGGATCCAGGTTAGCTGCCCAGGGGCCAGCAGGAACAGGAAGACTGTTGCTCTATGCTACCAGTTCTATGAAGGGGAACGCTTTTAATTTATCTAATCATCCAGATGCTCCGGCGAAAACTCTACAAGTTCAGGAATTAAAAGATATTACACCCGAACCAACAGATAGAGCAATTATTTTAGCAGAGAAAAAGGAAGCAGAAGATTTACAAATAATCACCAGGCATTTGCAGTCAGCTGAGGTTCCGATGGTGGTTATCGCTCCGTTTTCAGAAGAAGATGGCGGAATAACCCTTGATCCAACAGATGTATGGGTTCAAACCCATGTGAAAGGAGGGCTTGTACCTGACGAAAAAGGGAAGCGCATAGGTTCCCCATCATCACTATCCACTCTTTTTACCGGCCAGCTTCTTTTTTTACACATAAAAGAACTACTAGATGAATTAGATTAAAAATATGTCGACATCTTTTCACTGAAAGAGGGAGTTGTCTCGAAGTAATAAACAGCCCTCGCCAAGCAAGGTGCTTGAAGCCCCAGACAAGAGACAGAAAAGCGAAACGGTAAACAAGAAAGAATGATGAAGTCCCTATCACCTTCATTTCCGTATATAGCCTGAGTATTCAGCCAACTTTCTGTATAAGCACAAATGGCACCGCCTGCAGAAAAGAGAACACGAACAAAAGCGCAAGCAAAAGCACAAGCGCCCTGATCAGCCTCGACAGGTAAATGTTCTCCAATCATTAAAGGCGCTCTTACTTCCACAGGATGTGCTGACTTTTGTGTTGCGAACACGATGTTCGCGATTCTAGCAAAAGTTCCTTAAACGTCTTGGGCCTCCGAGAGGCTAGGCGCTGAAGCTAGACGCGGATCAAACAATATGGAGATAGTTATCCACAACTTGTAAAAACATAATTTCCTAAACAACAAGCAAAACAGCCGGTCGTGAAAATAAATCACGACCGGCTGTTTACCATGCAAGTTTTTTTGGACAGCTCGCTCTTAGACATTTATCTATTCGCTGTTGTAGATGCTTGGATAAATTCACGGAACAATGGCTGTGGTCTTGTTGGACGAGACACAAATTCAGGATGAAACTGAGAAGCTACAAAGTATGGATGATCCTCAAGCTCAATAATTTCCACCAGACGTCCATCGGGACTAGTCCCGCTAAAAATAAATCCAGCTTTCTCCATTGCCTCCCGGTATGAATTGTTAAATTCATAGCGGTGGCGGTGCCGTTCATAAACTACTTCTTCATCATACGCAGCTCTTGCTATAGTGCCTTCTTGTAATTTACACGGATATAATCCTAAACGGAGCGTTCCGCCTAAATCCTCTACATCTTTTTGTTCTGGAAGAAGGTCAATAACAGGGTGCTCTGTTTCTGGTTTCAGCTCTGCAGAATCTGCACCGTTTAAACCAACAACGTTACGTGCGTATTCCACCGAAGCCAGCTGCATCCCCAAACAAATGCCAAGAAACGGCACTTTGTTTTCACGAGCATACTTAATGGCTGAAATTTTTCCATCAATACCCCGGTCACCAAAACCTCCCGGTACGAGAATGCCGTCTGCATCTTTTAATTTTTCTGCAACATTTTCCTCTGTAACCTGTTCTGAATTAATCCATTGAATCTCTACATCAGAATCAAAGGCGTAACCCGCATGTTTTAAGGATTCAGCTACAGAAAGATAAGCATCTGGAAGGGAGACATATTTACCTACAAGAGCAATCGTTGTTTTGCTTGATAAATTTTGTACTTTTTCAACAAGCATTTTCCACTCTTCCATGTCTGCTTCTTTTCCATTTAAATTTAAATAATTGCACACATACTGGTCGAGCTTTTGAGCTTGCAAATCCAGCGGAACCTGATAGAGGGTATCCGCATCCCGCGCTTCAATCACAGCTTCTTTATTAATATCACAGAACAGAGCGATTTTATCTTTCATCTCTTGAGGCACAGGACTTTCTGTACGCACAATAATTGCGTTTGGCTGAATACCAAGGCTGCGGAGTTCTTTGACACTATGCTGAGTTGGCTTAGATTTCATTTCGCCTGCAGCAGAAAGATAAGGAATGAGTGTACAATGCAAATACATGACATTTTCTACACCAACGTCGCTTTTAATTTGCCGGATCGCTTCAAGAAAAGGAAGACTTTCAATGTCCCCGACTGTACCGCCGATTTCTGTTATAACTACGTCTGCCCCAGTTTCACTTCCAGCACGATACACCCGCTCTTTAATTTCATTTGTAACGTGGGGAATTACTTGAACTGTTCCGCCTAAATAATCGCCGCGGCGTTCTTTTCGAATAACAGAAGAATAAACTTTACCAGTCGTCACATTACTGTTTTTGCTGAGATTAATATCAATAAAGCGTTCATAATGGCCAAGATCAAGATCTGTTTCTGCACCATCATCGGTAACAAAAACTTCACCATGCTGATATGGACTCATTGTTCCAGGGTCTACGTTAATATAAGGATCAAATTTTTGAATCGTGACACTTAATCCACGGTTTTTCAACAGGCGGCCAAGAGACGCAGCAGTGATCCCTTTACCCAACGAAGAAACAACGCCTCCAGTTACAAAAATATACTTACTAGCCATGTATTCATCTACTCCTTTAGTTCTGTGGTGAATAAGAAAAGCGGAAGCACCCTGAACAGCCTTGACAGGTAAATGTTCTCCAGACAATAAAGGCGCATTTACTCCCACAGGATGTGGTGGCTTCTGCGTTGCGAACACGAGGTTCGCGCATTTAGCAGAAGGCTCCGTCTTATGTCTGGGGGTTATTTAACTTCGAAAGGCTGGGTGCTGAAGCTAGACAACGAAAACGCCAAAACTTTATACTTCCTAAAATAATAAGAAAAACGCAAGCGCCCTGATTAAATGACGTTCGGATCACAAGAACACTTCTACTAAGAACGCACACATCGACACATAGGATGCGCTAATGTCATCAATGCCACAGGACGTGGCGTTTTTGGCGACGGACGCAGTGCTAATTAGCTAACTTAGCAAAAGATCCTTGCTCTTTGGGCCCTAGCCTTATACTTCACAAAAAAAACAAAAGTGACACCTCACCCTTTGGAGGGGGCGCACTTTTGCTTGTCTGAATATATTATATGAAAAATTTATATTTGGTAATTGTTAAAGCCCAAAAATGATTTTACCGAGACCCTAAATAAAAGTCAAGCACGAAAACATTTTAATATTTGTCGTCTTCTTCCGTCGTTTCTTCGTCTGAGCCGAACCCTTCAAATTCATCGTCTCTTTCATAATCATCGGCGTCTTCTTCTTGAGACAGTTCATCTAACTCATCTTCAATGTCTTCTAAATCTTCATCTTCGAAATCATCTTCAAATTCATCAAAATCATCTGCTTTTGATTTCTTAGGCGCTTTTACCGTGCTGCTTAAATCTTCATCAGATTGATCAAGAGTGTACCATTCTCTTAACCCCCAATGGTTCTCGCCTAAGTGAACAAAGCGTCCATCTAGGTTCATGGCTGTAAAAAGTTTAATACGGCGGTTTTTTTTCTCCTCAGGCGAAAGATTTTTTAAGTCTGCAATCCTATTGATCAGCTTTTGATAATCATAAGGATTTTTTTCGTCCCCTAATAAAATATGAGCCAGTTCCACCGCGGACATTTCTTCGATTTGTTCTTCATTGTAATCGGAGATGCTCACGGATTCCACTTCCTTTCCGCAAAAGTATTGCAATCATGGCTTCAAGGTTATCATTAAGCCCTTAAGTTAAGAGCTAAACCGTCAAAATCATACTTTTCATTATAAACATATTTAGGGTATTTATGCCAGAGTTTTTAAATCAAAAAAAGAAAGGCCAGAGCAGCAAGGCTTTGGCCAGTCTATATTTTGCACAATACCGGGCTTCAAGCGGAAGAATGTTCCACTCTATTTTACAAACGTTCTGTGCTCATAGAGTTCTGCTTATTACATATTTCTTCGGTATTGGCCTCCCACTTCATACAGCGCATGAGTGATTTGACCGAGGCTTGCTACGCGTACAGCATTCATTAGTTCTTCAAAAATATTTCCGCCGCTGACAGCTGTTTGTTGAAGGTTAGCTAAAGCCGTCTTGGCTTCTTCCTTGTTTCTTTCTTGAAAACGATGAAGGTTTTTAATCTGACTCTCTTTCTCTTCTTTACCTGCACGGGCCAGCTCCATATCAAATTCTTCCTCTTCTTCTTCCGGATTTAAATAAGTGTTCACTCCGATGATCGGCAGTTCTCCAGTATGCTTTTTCATTTCATAGTACATCGATTCCTCTTGAATTTTACCGCGCTGATACTGAGTTTCCATTGAACCAAGAACGCCCCCGCGATCATTAAGACGTTCCAACTCCTGTAACACAGCTTCTTCGACAAGATCTGTCAGCTCTTCAACAATGAATGAACCTTGCATGGAGTTTTCATTTTTGGCTAAACCAAGTTCTTTTGTAATAATCATTTGAATCGCCATAGCCCGCCGTACGGAATGCTCCGTTGGTGTAGTGACAGCTTCATCATATGCATTGGTATGAAGCGAATTACAGTTATCATATATGGCAAGCAGCGCCTGAAGCGTTGTGCGTATATCGTTAAAATCTACTTCCTGAGCGTGCAGGGAACGTCCGGATGTTTGAATATGATACTTCAATTTCTGACTTCGTTCATTTCCGCCGTACTTATTTTTCATAACAGTAGACCAAATTCTTCTGGCGACGCGGCCAATTACGGCATACTCCGGGTCTAGACCGTTGCTGAAGAAAAAGGATAGATTAGGAGCAAAATCATCAATATTCATACCTCGGCTTATATAATATTCAACATACGTAAAAGCGTTTGCAAGAGTGAATGCTAACTGACTGATTGGATTTGCTCCCGCTTCTGCAATATGATATCCGGAAATAGAAACTGAATAATAATTCCGAACATTGTGATCGATAAAATACTGCTGAATATCACCCATCATACGCAGAGCAAATTCTGTAGAAAAAATGCACGTATTCTGACCCTGGTCTTCTTTTAAAATATCAGCCTGCACGGTTCCGCGAACGGTCGATAATGTTTCTGTTTTAATTTTTTCATACTCTTCATTCGATGGTTTTCTTTCATTTTTTATCTCAAAACGCTCGACTTGCTGATCAATAGCTGTATTCATAAACATGGCTAAAATAATTGGAGCAGGCCCATTAATAGTCATGGAGACAGAGGTGGTCGGAGAGATTAAATCAAAGCCGTCATACAGTTTCTTCATATCCTCCAGTGTACAAATACTGACGCCGCTTTCCCCTACTTTTCCGTAGATATCAGGGCGGTAATCTGGATCTTCTCCATACAAAGTCACCGAATCAAATGCAGTACTTAAGCGTTTTGCTTCATCATCCTTTGAAAGGTAGTGAAAGCGGCGATTCGTTCTTTCAGGGGTCCCTTCCCCAGCAAATTGACGTTTAGGATCTTCTCCTTTTCGCTTGAAAGGAAAAACTCCCGCTGTAAATGGAAATTGACCGGGAACATTTTCTTTTAAAGACCAGCGTACAATTTCTCCCCAATCTTGAAAGGAAGGTAAAATGACTTTAGGGATTTTCAATCCAGAAAGCGTTTCGGTCTGCAGTTCTGTCACAATCTCTTTATCTCGAACGACCGTAGTAAACGTATCTTTCTTATAAGATTCTTTTAGGTCTTCCCATTCATGTAACAGCTTTTTCACGTCAGCGTCAAGACTGCCCTCGAGACTATCATATAATTCTTGAAGTTCCCCGATATCCGTACCTTTTTCTTTTAGCAGTTCAATTGTTCCATTTAGCTGAAATAACTTACGCGCTGTGTTTTCCTGCTGTAAAGCATGGTCTTTATACTGCCGTACCGTCTGAACAATCTCTCGCAAATACGGAGATCGTTCTGGCGGAATAATTAAATCTTTTTTGCCCGTTTCTTTTGTTGTATCTATGGCAGTTTCCCAATTTGTTCCCGTTTTCTTATTGATGGTATTTATTAAAGCCGCAAATAAAATATTGGTTCCCGGATCATTAAACTGGCTTGCGATGGTTCCATAAACAGGCATTTTACTAAGATCTTCATCAAATAACATATGACTGCGCTGATATTGCTTGCGAACATCACGCAAAGCATCCTCTGAACCTTTACGGTCAAACTTATTGATAGAGATTAAATCCGCAAAATCGATCATATCTATCTTTTCTAATTGAGAAGGAGCACCAAACTCGCTTGTCATGACATACATAGACACATCAGCAAATTCAGTAATCTCAGCATCCCCTTGGCCGATACCGCTTGTTTCAATGATAATAAAATCAAATCCAGCTGCTTTTGTTACTTCAATCGCTTCTTGTAAGCTCTTTGTTGTTTCGGTTTTAGAACCTCTTGTTGCAAGGCTTCTCATGAAAACACGAGGATGGTGAATAGCATTCATGCGAATCCTGTCACCAAGCAAGGCACCGCCTGTTTTTTGTTTTGTCGGATCGATGGATAATATGGCAATGGTTTTATCTGTAAATTCGTGCAAAAATCGTCTAACAAGCTCATCGGTAAGAGAACTTTTTCCTGCTCCGCCTGTTCCGGTAATGCCTAAAATAGGCGGCGTGTTACCGATAGATTGTATTTCTTTTAAAGTGTTTTGCCATTCTTCATCTAAGTTACCCTTTTCCTGTTCCACCGCTGAAATAAAACGGGCGACCGCTCTGCTGGTCTTTTCTTTCACTTCTTCTATCGACGCCTTACCGCTTTTAAAAGTAGGGTAATCACATTCTTTCAGCATCTGGCTGATCATTCCGCGAAGCCCGTACGTTCTGCCGTCTTCTGGTGAAAATATATGAGCAATACCATAATTATGGAGTTCTTCTATTTCCGGAGGAGTAATAACTCCGCCTCCGCCTCCGTAAATTCTTATGTGCCCTGCATTTTTTTCGCGAAGCAAATCGTAACAATATTTAAAATATTCTATATGTCCCCCTTGATAAGAAGAAATAGCTATCCCTTGCACATCCTCTTGTATGGCGGCATTGACGATTTCTTCTACAGAACGGTTGTGGCCTAAATGGATGACTTCAGCCCCTCCTGCCTGGAGGAGGCGGCGCATAATATTTATCGAAGCATCATGTCCGTCGAATAAACTAGAAGCAGTGACAAAACGAACGGGGTTCACCGGTTTATATAAGTCTTCCGCAGCCATTCAAAAAACCTCCTTTTTGTCTTTTAGTCGGACTTCAACTTTTTCCGGTACGACTCCATATAACAGCTGGCGTGTTTGTATAGAAGTGTACTCTTCTAATGTAAACTCTTTTTGAAGCGCCCAGCGGCGAAAGGTCCACATATGACCTCCCACCATAATGTTGTGAGCGAGCATCCTGCACTCTTGATCTGTTAACTCTATATATCCTTCTTCATAACACGTCTGAACCGCACCCTCTATAATAGAAGTCATTGCATTTTCTTTTTCTAAAACATATGGCAGAGCTTCTTTTGGAAGAGATTTGGCCTCCTGGTACATAACAAGGACTTCATCCTGCATATCATCTATTACTTTAAATAAAGAGTGTATCACTTGCTTTAACCTGTCTATTCCGACCGAGTCGGTGGTCAAAAGAGATTCAAGCCGTGACCTTACTTCTTCATAAACAGAATCACAAACTAAATAAAGTACATCTTCTTTTGAGCCGATATATTCATATAGTGTGCCGATACTAAACCCGGATTCCTTTGCTATTTCTCTTGTTGTCGTACGGTGAAACCCTTTTTGTTTAAAAAGAGCTACCGCACCTTTGACCATTTGTTCTCTTCGGCGCTTTATGAGCTGTTGATCTTTTACCATGGACGGTACCTTCTTTTTTGGCAACGGCCCCGCCTCCTTTAACCTGACATTTTCTTTTTATTAATCTGCTAATATCATTTTTCCAATAATAAGGCGTTGAATTTCGTTTGTCCCCTCATAAATTTGTGTAATCTTTGCGTCACGCATAAAACGCTCCACTGGGTACTCTTTCGTATAGCCATACCCTCCAAAAACCTGTACCGCTTCCGTCGTTACTTCCATCGCTGTATCTCCAGCAAATAACTTAGACATAGCCGACTCTTTACCATAAGAAACTCCTTCGCTTTCTCTCCAGGCCGCCTGATATGTTAACAAACGTGAAGCTTCAATTTTAGTAGCCATATCTGCTAATTTAAAAGAAATACCCTGCATGCTTCCGATTGGCTTGCCAAACTGTTTTCGCTCTTTCGCATAATCTGCTGCGGCGTCCAAGGCACCCTGGGCAATCCCAACGGCCTGGGCAGCAATTCCGTTTCTGCCGCCATCCAATGTCATCATCGCAATTTTAAACCCTTCTCCTTCTTTTCCGAGCATGTTTTCTGCGGGCACTCTACAATTTTCCATAATGATTTCAGTGGTAGGAGAAGAGCGAATCCCTAGTTTCTTTTCCTTTTTCCCAACTGAAAACCCCGGGAAATCTTTTTCTATAATAAATGCACTGACGCCTTTATGTTTCTTTTCAGGAGAAGTTACGGCAAATACAACGTAAACGTCTGCCATACCTCCGTTCGTAATGAATATTTTTGAACCATTTATGACATAAGAGTCTCCGTCTTTTTCAGCCGTCGTTTTCATGGCCGCAGCATCGGACCCTGAACCTGGTTCCGTCAGCCCATATGCTCCCATCATTTCCCCCTGTGCAAGAGCTTTTAAATATTTCAGCTTTTGGGCTTCTGTCCCAAAGGTATAAATCGGCCAGCTGGCCAGGGAAAGATGTGCAGATAAGGTCACCCCGGTAGAAGCGCAGACTCTCGACAACTCTTCTACAGCGATGACATAGCTTAGATAATCAGCCCCAATACCACCATACTCTTCCGGCCACGGAATTCCAGTTAAGCCAAGCTCAGCCATTTGATCAAACAACTTCCTGTCAAACCGTTCTTCTTCATCCCGCTCTCCAGCAGTGGGAGCGACTTCATTATTTGCAAAATCGCGAACCATTTTTCGTATCATTTCTTGTTCATCTGTTAACAGAAAATTCATTGATTCTGCCCCTTCCTTTCTAAAAAGTAATCACTCATGGGTTTTAATCACTCAACAAGTCAAGTGTTTTCCAATCACTACACGTTGAATCTCACTTGTGCCTTCGTAAATTTCGCACACCTTCGCATCTCGGAAAAAACGCTCGGCTGGGTACTCCTTGGTATACCCGTAACCTCCAAAAACCTGAACAGCCTCCGTTGCTGTTTCCATGGCAGTGCGGGAAGCAAAGAGCTTTGCCATTGATGCCTGCTTAGCACAAGGAAGGTCATTGGAATGAAGACTAGCTGCCTGATAGGTTAATAGTTTAGCAGCTTCTACTTTTGTTACCATATCTGCAAGTTTAAAAGAGATCCCTTGATGGGCACCAATCGGTTTTCCAAATTGCTTCCTCTCTTTCGCATATTCTGCTGCAGATTGAAGGGAACCCTCGGCAATCCCAAGGGACTGTGCTGCAATGCCGATACGACCAGCCGAAAGGTTAGCCATAGCTATTTTAAAGCCATCTCCTTCTTTTCCAAGAAGGTTTTCTGCAGGCACTTCACAATTTTCTAAAATAATTTCTGTGGTATTAGATCCATGAAGCCCCATCTTTTTTTCCTTTTTTCCTATTTGGAAACCAGGAAATGTTTTTTCTACAATAAAGGCACTTATCCCTTTTGCTCCTTGTTTTGGATCAGTGTTTGCAAAAAGAATATAAGTGTCCGCTGCTCCACCGTTTGTAATAAACATTTTTGAACCGTTTAATATATAGCGGTCTTCTTTTTTTACAGCCGTGGTTTTAAGGGATCCTGCATCACTTCCTGCACCAGGCTCTGTCAGCGCAAAAGCACCCAGGTATTCTCCAGAAGCCAGCTTTCGTACATATGTATTCTTTTGTGTGTCACTTCCAAAATAAAGAATTGGATTGGTGCCAACAGAAGTGTGAACAGATAAAATAACTCCTAAAGCCGGACTGACTCTTGATAATTCATGAATAGCTATAATGTATGAAACAAAATCCATCCCAACCCCGCCCCAGTTTTCCGGTACAGGCACTCCCATTAAACCGAGGTCAGCCATTTCTTTTACAAGTTCTTTTGGGAAACGATCTTCCTCTTCCATTCTGTTCACTTCGGCCTGAACGCGGTTAGCTGCGAAATCACGGACCATTTTCTTCATCATTTCTTGTTCATCGGTAAAGGTGAGATTCATTCTCTTCTCCCCCCGCTATTTTTTAATCGTTATACCTGTAGAAACCGCGTCCAGTTTTTTTCCCAAGCCAGCCAGCTTTTACATACTTGCGGAGCAATGGGCAAGGCCGGTATTTATCATCACCGAAGCCTTCATGTAGGGTTTCCATAATATAGAGACATGTATCGAGTCCTATGAAATCTGCTAGGGTAAGCGGTCCCATAGGATGATTCATTCCCAGTTTCATTACCTCATCAATATCTTCTGGAGACGACACACCTTCATAGACGGTATAGACGGCCTCATTAATCATGGGCATTAGAATTCGGTTAGAAACAAAACCTGGGAAATCATTTACTTCAACCGGAGTCTTATGAAGCCTTTCTGCTACTGTTTTTACTTGATCAAACACTTCATCGGTTGTAGCGAGCCCCCGAATAATTTCCACCAATTTCATCACTGGTACAGGGTTCATAAAATGCATACCGATCACTTGAGAAGGGCGTGACGTTTCGGCTGCAATTTCTGTTACAGGAAGAGAAGAAGTGTTGGTAGCAAGAATCGCGTGAGGCGGTGCACACTCATCTAACTCTTTAAACACTTTCTTTTTCACATCTAAATTTTCTATAATCGCTTCTATTACAAGGTCTGCTTTTGACGCATTTTCTAATTCAGTAGAAGGAACAAGACGGCTTAGCACTTCTGTTGTTTCTTCAATGGTCATTCGTCCTTTATCTGTTTGTCTGGTTAAATTTTTCTTTATTCTTTCCAAGCCTTTTTCAACTTGATTTTCATCCATATCGTGAAGATAAACATAGTAACCTGCCTGCGCATGCACCTGGGCAATCCCTGACCCCATTTGGCCGGCTCCGACAACCATTATCGTTTGGATATCCATTATTCTACCGCCTCCTGAATTTTAGTGGTTTATAGTCTGCTCCTACGAACAGGGTGTGGTTCTATACCTCGATCATGACAGCATCGCCCTGTCCGCCGCCGCTGCAAATAGCAGCAATACCGATACCTCCACCTTGACGTTTTAATTCATGGGCGAGCGTTAGTATGATGCGTGCTCCACTTGCACCTATCGGATGTCCTAAAGCAACAGCTCCACCGTTCACATTGACTTTGTCAGCATCCAGACCTGCCAGCTGTTCACTTACAAGAGCAACTGCAGCAAACGCTTCGTTCACTTCAAATAAGTCTATTTCCTTTATTGATTTCCCAGTTTTCTTTAAAAGCTTTTCAATAACCAGTCCAGGAGTTTTAGGAAAGTACTGTGTTTCGACAGCAAGAGCTGTGTGACCAATAATTGTGGCGAGAGGATGTTTACCTTCTGCTTTTGCTCGGGCTTCACTCATCATAACTAAAGCACAGGCCCCATCATTTACTCCGGGGGCGTTTCCTGCAGTTATGGTGCCATCTTTTGTAAATACAGGTTTTAACTTTTGCAATGATTCTATATCCGCGTCTTTTCGAGGGCTTTCGTCAACAGAAACGAGCAGAGAATCTCCTTTTCTTTGTGGAACTTCTATCGAGGCTGTTTCTTCTGCAAAGCGGCCATTTTCTATAGCTTCGTTGGCACGCTGGTGACTTCGAAGTGCCCAATCATCCTGCATTTCCCGGGAAATACCCAGCTCCTGCGCTACTTTATTTCCGTATATACCCATATGAACTCCCTGAAAAGAACATGTTAATCCATCATGGACCATCAAGTCCTTCATAGAGGCATCTCCCATGCGTGCTCCCCAGCGTGCCTTTGGCAGAAAGTAAGGGGCATTGCTCATCGATTCCATTCCTCCGGCTACCAGAACCTCACCATCTTCCGCTCTGATTATTTGGTCAGACATCGTTACACTGCGCATTCCGGAGGCACATACTTTATTTATCGTTTCTGTTTCTACTTCCCAAGAAAGGCCGGCATGACGGGCAGCTTGACGAGAAGGAATCTGTCCCTGTCCTCCTTGCAGAACATTTCCCATAATCACTTCTTGCACATTGTTAGGATCGGTATTTGTTTTTTCTAATGCTCCCCGTATTGCTTCTCCTCCTAATTCGGATGCTGTTAAAGCACTTAGTGATCCGCCAAATTTACCAAATGGGGTGCGTGCTCCGCCAACTATTACCGAGTTCACCATCCTGCTTCCTCCTTTTGTGATCAGCTTTCCTTATGAATATTTATTTTTTTCGGAAAATAGAAGATCTATTGACCGAACGCTCGCTCATTTTTCTTTTAAAAAAATAGTTCTCAAAGAGAGAAAGGGGAATAAATCTCTTCCCCTTCAACTATTAATACTTGCGCCTCTGTTGTAAACGCTTTCCTCATCTATTAAACTACTGTAATTTGCCAAAAAAATCAAGGTCTTTCTTGTAAAAAAAGACAGCAATTATCTTCATGCTGCCTTTTTAAACTTTTTATTCAGCTTCTGCAAGTGGCTGTCTGTTACCCACTACCGATTTCTCTAAGATTTCAGCGATATCCATGGTTTGAACATCGTCTTCTGCCTCTTTTGCTTTCACGCCATCCGACATCATCGTTAAGCAATACGGACAGGCGCTTCCAATCATAGAAGGACTGGTTTGTATCGCTTGTTCGGTTCGGGCGACATTCACCCGCTGC